>NZ_JBEOPI010000004.1:0-190579 GCF_040309905.1 Shewanella sp. CAL98-MNA-CIBAN-0140 | reverse complement strand
CGAAAGACAGTGAGCCTGTGGTTGATGCCAGACAGCACGTTAGCTTAATGAGTCGCAGTTTAATGTTATTTCATACTAAATTTGAATTTCCCAGGAGCAATTGATGACTACAGCGAAAGACAGTGAGCCTGTGGTTGATGCCAGACAGCACGTTAGCTTAATGAGTCGCAGTTTAATGTTATTTCATACTGAATTTGAATTTTCCAGGAGCAATTGATGACTACAGCGAAAGATAGTGCCAGTGTTAATAAAGCGTCTGCCGGTGCGAGTAGAAGCAAAGCCAACAGCAAGGCCAGCAGTAAGGCCAAAGCTGACGCTGAGACCTTATCTACTAAATTATCTAACGCCGCTGACATAACGGCCAGCTCACACGCCGAGCCTTGTGAACCTTGCGACAGTTTATCGGCATCGTTAGCCAGACATATTCGCTATGGGTTATGCCGAGATGAGCATGAAAAACATGAACTCTTTAATGCCGTGGCGCACAGCGTTAAAGAGCAAATGCTCGATAGCTGGCGTCAAACGCGGATAAAAGACAATCAATATCAACAAAAACAAGTGGCTTACTTATCGCTTGAGTTTTTGATGGGTCGAGCCTTAGGTAATGCATTATTGAGTTTAGACATTACCGCTGATGCACAGCAAGTACTGTCCGATTATGCCACCAACTTAGAAGATCTTGAACAAGTTGAGCAAGATGCAGGATTAGGCAATGGCGGACTTGGACGACTAGCAGCTTGCTTTTTAGACAGCTGTGCCAGTTTAGACTTACCGGTGACCGGTTATGGTATTCGTTACCAATACGGTATGTTTGCGCAAAAAATTGTCGACGGCTATCAAGTTGAACGTCCAGATCGTTGGTTACGTCATGGTAATCCATGGGAAGTTCGGATCGCCAACCGTATCGTTAGCGTGCCGTTTTTTGGTCATACCGAAACCTATCTTGATAAGCGGGGACATCGACACCATGTTTGGGCCGAGACCCAAAATGTATTAGCCGTCCCTTATGACATGCCGATCCCAGGGTTTAAAAATGGTCGAATTAACACGTTGAGATTATGGAAAGCCGAAGCCAATGATGAGTTTGACTTAGATGAGTTTAACGAAGGCGATTACGCCGAAGCGGTAGCGACCAAAAATTTGGCTGAACAAATTACTATGGTGTTGTACCCCAATGATGCGAGTGTTAATGGCAAAGAATTACGGTTGAGGCAACAATACTTTTTATCGTCAGCCAGTTTGCAAGATTTACTGGCTCGTTACGTTAGTCAATTTGGTGAGGATTTCAGCCAGTTTAATGAGCATAACGTGTTACAGCTTAACGATACTCACCCGAGCATTGCGGTCCCTGAGTTAATGCGGCTTTTGCTTGATCAATATGGCTTGAGTTGGGACGCAGCATGGGCTATCACCAGCCAATCGATGGCGTATACTAATCATACTTTACTGCCCGAAGCATTAGAGCGTTGGTCAGTGCCAATGATGAAAAATATGTTGCCACGGATTGTTGAAATAATCTTCGAAATTAATGCGCGCTATTTAGAACAAGTCGCCCACCATTGGCCGGGAGATATTCAAAAGCTGGCCAATATGTCGATTATTGAAGAAGGCCCAGAGCAGCATATTCGTATGGCCTATTTAGCGATTGTCGCCTGTTTTTCGGTTAATGGGGTGGCGGGTTTGCATACACAATTACTCAAAGAGGGGCTGTTTAAGGATTTTTACCAATTGTGGCCTCATAAATTTAATAACAAAACCAATGGTGTTACTCCTAGGCGTTGGCTTGCGTATTGTAATCCTAAATTATCCTCATTAATTTGCCGTCGTTTAGGCGATGAATGGATCAACGATTTATCTCGTCTGACGGCACTTAATGCTTTTACCAGTGATAAGGCGTTTGTTAAAGAGTGGGCGCAAATAAAGTTCGAAAATAAACAAGCATTAACGGCATTCGTTAAACAACAATGCGGTGTCGAATTTGACCCACTGATGATGTTTGATGTGCAAGTTAAGCGTATCCATGAGTACAAACGCCAGCTACTGAATATTTTACATGTTATCCATTTATACCGCCGTATCCTCAATGGGGACACACAAGATATGGTGCCTCGTTGTGTGTTGATTGGTGGTAAGGCGGCGCCAGGTTATGCCATGGCAAAACAAATCATTAAGTTGGCCAATAATGTTGCCCATATGGTTAACTCCGATCCTCTGGTGTCGCCATTGTTACGGATGGCTTTCTTACCCAACTACAATGTTAGTGCCATGGAAAAAATATGTCCGGGTACCGATTTATCTGAGCAAATATCGACTGCGGGTAAAGAAGCCTCAGGCACTGGCAACATGAAGTTTATGATGAATGGCGCCTTAACTATTGGCACGTTAGATGGCGCCAATATTGAGATGCTCGAAGAAGTCGGCTATGAGAATTTCTTCCTATTCGGCTTAGATGCTAAGCAAGTGACACAAGCTCGAATTGATTATCAACCTCAACATATTATCGAACATTCAAAAGCCCTTAACCGAGTGATGAGCATGCTAAAAAGTGGTCATTTTAATTTGGTCGAACCCGGTATTTTCGATGACATTATTGCCTCGGTTCTTGACTCCAATGATCAATGGATGACCGCCGCTGATTTTGACAGCTATTGCTTGGCACAAGAGCAGGTGGCAAAGACCTATCTTGATCAAGATAGTTGGCAAAAAATCAGTATCCGAAATACCGCTGCTAGCGGACGTTTCTCAAGCGACAACACAATAGCGGGCTACCGCGATGAAATCTGGATGAAAAAGTAATACAAGGATGGCGGTGTAATGCCGAAAACAAGGTAGGTCGTTGATCAGTTAGTATTTGTTGATGGCTATGTTTGATAACCAAATGGAGTCTACTTATGAGTAATGTTCGTTATATTAGTAATTTAACTCGTGATACCTATGCGCTTATCTTGGCGGGGGGGCGAGGTTCACGGTTGCATGAATTAACCGACCGGCGCGCTAAACCGGCGTTATATTTTGGCGGTAATTATCGCATTATCGATTTCCCACTATCGAACTGTATCAACTCAGGAATACGTAGAGTAGGAGTGGTGACACAATATAAGTCACATTCATTAATTCGACATGTGACTCGTGGCTGGGGTCATTTTAAAAAGGAGCTCGGGGAGTCGGTTGAAATTTTACCGGCATCACAGCGAACATCAGGGAACTGGTATCAGGGTACTGCAGATGCTGTATTTCAAAATATCGACATTATTCGTCATGAAAAGCCTAAGTACGTGATGATCCTATCGGGCGATCACATATACCGCATGGATTATGCAGGCTTGTTAGCCGCCCATGTTGAATCAGGTGCCGATATGACGGTGTGTTGTTTAGAAACCCCGATAGCTGAAGCCGCTGGTGCTTTTGGGGTGATGGAGGTCGATAGCACGAATAGGGTAATTGGGTTTGAAGAAAAGCCGGCTCATCCGAAACCGACGCACAATGATCCGGAAAAGTGTTTAGCCTCGATGGGCAATTATGTGTTTAATACTCAGTTTTTGTTCGACCAATTGAAAAAAGATGCCAACAACGAAAAATCAGACCGTGATTTTGGTAAAGATATTATCCCGGCGATCATTGAAAAACACAATGTGTTTGCGTTCCCTTTTTCCAGTGCCGTCCCTGATGAGCCAGCTTATTGGCGCGATGTAGGAACCTTAGATTCATTTTTTCAAGCGAATATGGAATTATTGGCACCGACACCGCCATTGAATTTGTATGATGCTAAATGGCCTATTTGGACTTATCAGGAGCAACTTCCTCCGGCTAAATTTGTATTTGATGATAAAGATAGGCGCGGTATGGCGGTAGATTCTATCGTCGCTGGTGGCTGTATTATCTCGGGCGCGAAAGTGAAACGCTGTGTGTTATTTAACGAAGTGCGTGTATGTTCTTATTCGTTTGTGAAAGACTCTGTGCTATTGCCCGATGTGGTGGTATTAAAGCATTGTAAAATCCAAAATGCCATTCTTGATAGAGGTTGTATTATCCCTGAAGGCATGGTGATTGGATATAATCACGATCATGACCGAGCGAGGGGCTTTAGGGTATCAGAAAAAGGTATTACCTTAGTGACACGTAAAATGTTGGGTTTACCTGTTGGTTAATAATAAGGATCGTTAATGAGTTCAGTGAGTATAAAACGAGTACTGCTGGTGGCAGCAGAAAATGATGCACTGCACGGCGCCAAGGTTGGTGGCATGGCGGATGTTATCCGCGATTTACCGCCAGCGTTAGCACAATGCAGCGTGATAGCCGATGTTGCTATGCCTAATTACGGCTTTTTAGCCCAACAATATCGTGCTGCATATTTGGCTGATATTGAGGTTGATTTTGCCGGTGAACGTCATTCCGTTACCGTGTATCGGTTGCCAAGACCGCAACACAAAGACGCCATAGTGACTGTGGACCAAGATAAGTTTGACGACTCAATAGCGCAAATTTATCTATTTGATCATCCGCTGTTTAATCATCAAGGCCAAGTATACTGTAACGGTTCGGTCGACAGACCTTTTGCCGAAGATGCGACCAAATTTGCCCTGTTTTCCCTCTGTGTCGCCACCAGTTTAGTGCGGGAAATATTGCCGCGCATGGATGTATTACATCTGCACGACTGGCACAGCGCTATGGTGGCAATGCTTCGAGGTTGCGTGGTTGATTTTGCTGGATTGAAATCTTTGGCTTGCGTGTTTACCATCCACAATTTGGCTTTACAAGGGATCCGCCCCTTTAGTGGTGATGAGTCGTCGTTTGGCCATTGGTTTCCACAATACATTGACAAATTAGACCCTATTGCCAAAGAAAGCTTATTCGATCCTCGCTACAGCAATTGTATTAATCCGATGCGAATGGGTATTGTGCTGAGCGATAAAGTGCATTTAGTGTCTCCCACTTATGCGCAAGAGGTGTTAAAGCCTTCAGATCATCACAAAGGTTTTTTCGGTGGCGAAGGATTGGAAAATGATCTAGCGACTAAAGATCAGCAAGGCAATTTAGTCGGGATTATTAATGGCTGCGTCTATGATGAGGCCATTTCTGCCTTTGATGCACATAAAGCCAGCTATAAAGATTTATTGCTCCAAGCTGAAAATACCGTTATTCAATGGCAAGCGAAAGCCATTAACCTCAGTGTTATCGACGCAATGGCATTAGCGCGTATTGGTCAGTATAAACATGCGCTGTTGAGCGACTCATTGGCGCTAAAACCGGCTCAGATTAAGGATGAGACAGAGCGGTTTTTACTGACCTCTGTCGGCCGGTTAACGGAACAAAAAGTGTTGATTTTATTGCAGCCATTTAGCGATCCTCAAGGTCTTTCCTCAGCAAAAACGGTGTTGGACGCGATATTGCTATCGCTTAAAAAGCTGCAACCGGATGGTGTCTTCCTGATGATAGGCAGCGGCGATTTGCATATCGCTAAAATGATGCAAGCAACTGCCGCGCGTTATGATAACTTTCTGTTTTTACATGGTTATGATGAAGCGTTAGCAGAACAGCTTTATCAATGTGGCAGTTTATTTTTAATGCCCAGTTCATTTGAACCTTGCGGGATCAGTCAAATGCTCGCAATGCGGGTAGGACAACCTTGTTTAGTTCATGGTGTGGGTGGGCTTTACGATACGGTTGAAGATAATGTCAGTGGTTGGGTGTTTAATGGCGAAACGTTGGCCTCACAGGGTCAGGCCTTGGTTGAACGATTTAACCAAGTGGTCCAATTATTGGGTAGCGATACTTGGCAACAGGTGAAGCACAATGCCGCCAAACAACGATTTACCTGGGATGAGGTCGCCAAGGAGTATATTGAAAAATTATATGTGACTAATTGAAATGATTAGTCACCATCTAGGCTAACGAACTGGGTAATGTTATACCTGCGAGCTAATAGCATTATCATCTTTAATGCTATCGGTTAGCATTATTATTGACCCTATTATTAGGAACTATTATTAGCGTTATGTTGAGCGTTATTGTTAGCACTATGATGGTCGCTGTTATTGGTACTCATGTTATTTCTATCGATAGTAAAAACAGCAACATTAAGCCATGAAAAAAGCCAATCAAACTCGATTGGCTTTTTTGTATTTCATCGGCAACTTCAGGTTATGAATGACTGAACGCTTTATGTCGATAATCTTTGCGCTAAGTCATCATGACTATTTTAATACCGTTGTTGCCTTTAGAGATACAGTCCGATGTTACTGACTATGAGTCTAGTAGGTGTAGCGTAGATCTAAGTAATAATAACCACCATTAAACCCAAATGGGGTATTGGTGAGCGGGTATACAAATATCCCGTTAAAGTTATTGTCTTCAGGACGTTTTTCTGGATAAGTATCAAACAGATTTTGGGCCCCTAAGGTGACAGCCAGATTATCCGTTGCTTGATAACGCGTGCTCAGATCGGTAGTCCATCTGGCATCATATTGCACTTCACTGGATGAATAACCCACAGTATAGTCACTGAAATAGCTGAAACGTAAATTGGTGCTGAAGTCATCATAATGATGAGTAAAGCCGATATTAGCGGTATTTTTTGGATTCGCTTCCGTCATGCGAATGACTTCAATACGATCAAATAACTGATCTTCTAAGCCATTGAGGATTGACGGTAACCTAATCGACTCAATTTCAGTTTCTTTATAAGAGTAAGCAAGGTTTGCTTTCAAATCGCCATATTCGCCAAGATTAATACCTTGAGTGACAACTAAGTCAACGCCTTGGGTTTGAGTGTCGACAGCATTCATAAAAAATCGCGCGGAGTCCGCATTGGTGCCCTCAAGGATAGAGGCAATTACCGCTGAACTTTCTTTGTCGATATCGCCAGATAAAATAATCCGGTCATCGACATTGATTTGATAAGCATCCAAGGTCACAACAAAACCATTCTCGCTGGTGTAAACAATACCGGCACTGTAGGAATGTGATATTTCTGCTTTAAGATCGGGAATGCCCAGCTCAGCTTTTACCGGCGATAACTGGTTAAAGGTGCCTGACTCTCTTGGGACAAACTCGCCAGTGATCGGATCTGGATCAAAGAAGGTTGATACATTGGTAAAATAAAGCTGTTGCACACTGGGTGCGCGGAAACCGGTGTCAGTGGTTAAACGTAACGCCAGATTATCGGTTAACTCATAACGACCGGATAATTTCCAACTGGTGTTGCTACCAAAATCGGCATAATCTTCATAGCGAACCGCTGCAGCCCAATAAAAATAATCACTGAGTTGGTTTTCAAGTTCAATATACAGACCGAGATTGGTGCGACTCTCGTCAACTTCCGACTCTTTGGTAAAGCCACCAAATCCCTGACTGCCGCCAGACTTATCTTGGTAATCACCTTGAATATAGGATTCTTCTTGGCCAGCTTCAATTTGGTAACCACTTTCGCGCCATGTGACGCCCATGGCCACTAATAAGTCAGAGTCATTGACAAAGTCGTAATAGTTGGAGGCATCTAGATTGAGGTTCAACTCACTGGTCGACAGGGTGCCAGCATCAAAGCTTGTTGGGCTATCAGGGCCAAGCGAAGCATTAATGGTGTTTTCAACATTGTATTCAAAGCTGTTACTGCCATAACCTGCAGAAGTATCGATTTCCCATTGACCCAGTTCAAACTCATAACCGGTCACTAAAGAATAATCGATAATCTCTGGACTAATTTGCGGTAAAAATCCGTCTGGATAGACTTCGGTTACGTTACGTGAATCAAGCGCGCGACGATAAAAAGCGCCTGAAGTCGAACTGCGCTTAGTGATCCCGCCAAAGGCATAAAGCTTACCTTGGGTATCCAATCCTTGTTGCGCATTAAAAAACAAGCCGTAGTTATCAACGTCACTGTCGCCGACGTGATGATTTTTTCGATCGAATGTCGCTTCACGTGGATCTGGACTGCCATCCGCTAGAGTAGGGTATTGCTGCCGTGGATCGAGACCAGCACGGTTAGTTGAATTTTTCTGATGCGCTTCTAAAGAGACGTTCACAAAGCCGTCATCACTGAAACTAAACCCTTGGTTAATCCCTAATCGAACTTGCTCACCATCACCTTCATAGGTTTGGCCAACGTGGGCGGCAATACTGCCACCCTCGGCGCTGTCTTTAAGGACCACATTAATCACGCCAGCAATGGCATCTGAACCATAAAGCGCAGAAGCACCATCACGTAAAATTTCAATTCGCTTAATCGAGGTCATCGGAATGGCATTTAAGTCAACGTTTGATGCACCTTTACCTAACGTACCGCCTAAGTGAACCAATGCAGAACCATGGCGACGTTTGCCGTTAACCAAGACTAAGGTGTGATCGGGTGACATGCCGCGTAAGCTTGCTGGGCGAACCGCATCACTGCCATCGGTAATGGACGAAAACGGAAAGCTATAACTTGGCGCCGCAAACTGTAATGCCTTAGCGGTTTCAGTAATACCAGTGGCTTCGAGTTGTTCTGAGGTAATGATATCGACGGGTGTTGCACTGTCAGTTGCTGTGCGTAATGCGATCCGAGAGCCAATCACCTGAATGCGCTCTAGGTTTTGACTTTCCTCTGCAGCGATGGCTGCTGGAGTTGAAATACTGGCAACAATGGCCAAAGAAACGAGACTTTTGTACATTAGCAATCCTGTCATAACGTTATAATAAATTTTTGTAACATTATAGAACATTTTCGCAGACGTTTAGATGGCTTTAACATAGGGGGAGTTAGTCCAATCAGTCATATCTCATGACACTCTGGTCTAGTAAAATTGTTTAATAGATTCATCATGTTTACAATTCACCACAAACAAAAACAAACGCCTGTCTATAGTAACAGGCGTATAACAAACGAGTTGTTAATTGAGCTTAATAGTCTAATGAGTCAGTTAACTTGGCAAACTAGCTTGATGGGTTTTTATAAAGGCACTCATGGCTTTTTCAGCACGATCTTTTGCTGACGCCCAAGTGTCTGTTGGTGTCATTGTTTCCACCACTTCGTAATAACATTTAATTTTTGGTTCAGTGCCAGATGGCCGAACAATCACTCGTGCTCCTCCTTCTAAGGCATAAATCAATACATCGCTGCTGGGTAAATCAATGGTTTGTTGGCTGCCGTCGGCACTAGTACGCTGAAGACTTTTTAAATCATCGGTCGATACCACTGAATATTCACCAATGTTTATCGGTGGGTGCTCACGCAAATACGCGCCAATATTGGGTGTATCCGCCTTAAGTGCAATACTGACTTGTGCATTAAGGTGAAATCCGTGTTGGCGATAAATCTGTTCTAGTTTGTCCCAGATGGTTTGGCCATTGATGGCTAGCTCAGCCGTTAGCTGTGCGAAGGCAACTAAAGCCGATAAGCCGTCTTTATCCCAGACTAAATTACCTATGGTGTAGCCGAGCGCCTCTTCATAAGCGAATAAAAACTGCTTGTCAGCTTGGTGCATGGCAATACCGACGTTCATCAGCCATTTAAAGCCTGTCAGCGTGGTATAGCTTTGGGTGCCAAATTCAACGGCGATTTTAGACAACAGACTTGATGACACAATAGTGGTGCCGGTGAGTTGTTGATTTTTAGGTGCATGGTTGAGTAAATAATGGCCAAAGAGCACACCGACTTGATCGCCCGTCAGCATTTGGTATTGGCCAGGCTCAGTGCGAACGGCGACAGCAAAGCGGTCGGCATCAGGGTCATTAGCGCAAGCGAGCACCGCATTGTGTTTCTTCGCTTCGGCAATCACTAAATCCATGGCGCCTTTTTCTTCTGGATTAGGGAAATTGACCGTAGGGAAATCACCATCAGGTTCACGTTGAGCCGCTACCGAATACACTTGGGTAAACCCGGCATCGTTTAACACGGCTTCAGCCATGTCGGCACCGACACCGTGCATTGCGGTGTAAGCCAAACTGACTTTATCTTGGCCATTTCGATGTTGCAGCTCTTTGGCATCAAAAATCCCTTGGCGATAAGCCTGGTAGAAATCGTCTTGCAACCAAGTAAGTGTTTGTTGTTTGATGGCATCCGCTAGCGCTAAAAACGGGATCGCTTGGGTTGCTGCGCGGGTAATTTGGGCGGCAATCCCAGTATCATGGGGTGGAATAATCTGCGCGCCATTTTCCCAATAGACTTTATAGCCATTGTACTGTGGCGGGTTATGGCTGGCTGTTACGACAATGCCTGCTGCAGCATTAAAATGCTTTACCCCAAAGGCAACTAAAGGCGTGGCGGCAACCTTATGGGTTAAGCGCACTTTGATGCCCATGGCCGTTAATACACTGGCCGCATCATGGGCAAACGTTAACGAATCATGGCGACCGTCGTAACCTATCACCACACCGCGCTCGGCGGCATTACTTATCTGCTCGAGTAAATAAGCGCCAAGACCCGCCGTGGTTTGGCGAATAACCAAGCGATTCATGGCCATTGGGCCAACACCGACTTCACCGCGAAGCCCGGCAGTGCCAAAGGCTAAACGGCCGGCGAAGCGTGCCGTTAGCTCAGTTTCATTGCCCGCATCAATCAGCGTTTGCAGTTGTGAGCGAGTGTGAGGATCGGGATCGTTGTTAAGCCATTGGTTGATTTGATGTTGAAGATGGGTGTTCATGAGTAACCTCATTGATAATCATTTGCAATAACAGTAGGAAAATACTGCTGCAAGGACAAGTGATTTCGTCGCTAAATGGATAAAAATAACAAGTTGTATTCATGACTTATACGCTTAGTCTACATGCCTAGTGAGTATTATGCTTTTGTAAACAGAGCGTTGTAGCACAATACCATCGACCTGATCGCGGGCTGACAACATAGATTATAGATCAATGATGAGTGTTACTAACAAAACAAGGCGTGTGAACACAAGCGGTAATCCACAAGCCATGTTTTAATCTTAGGTTATGCAAGCCTATTTCGCATCAACAGCATAGTTCTGGGGGAAGAATGAGCGTTTGGCTTGTTCATCGAATTCAGTTTTGAACTCAATATCCTTGCCCATATTTCTGGCACGCGCTATCGCAGGGCGGCTGTTGATAAGGTTAAACCAGCGTTGAACATTAGGGTAACTAGCCAGTGCATCTTCACCTAATACAAAATCAATACGATCAACCCAGCCCCAGGCAGCAATATCGGCAATGCTTAATTCATCAGCAACGATAAAGTCACGGTTGTTAAGATGTGCATCGAGTACCTCGTAATGACGTTGCGTTTCACGTCTATAACGGTTTGCTGCGTAATCAATTTTTTCAGGAGCATGATGGGTAAAATGGACACATTGGCCAGAATAAGGCCCTAAACCTGTGGCAATAAACATTAACCAAGACAGCAGCTCACCACGGTTTTCAGGCGATCCAGCTAATAGACCTGTTTTATCGGCAAGGTATAACAGTATTGCATTCGAATCGAACACTCTTACGCCATTGTCTTCAATGGCTGGGGTTTTGCTGTTGGGGTTTATGGCGCGATATTGCTCAGAGTGTTGCTCACCTTTTAAGGTATCCACAGGCACGAGTTCAAACTCAAGTCCTGTTTCTTCGAGGAACAGAGCAATTTTTATTGGGTTAGGGCCAGGGTGAAAGTAAAATTTAATCATATGAACTCCTTATTCAGTAAGAAGCTTATTTAAACAGAAATTGAACGAATGCTCAATAATTTTTAAGGGTTCAATCAAATATTCACTCATGTACTATGCAATCAAATTAAGTCCGCCTCAAGATGGAAGTTATTCAATAGCTTAAGCTAGGTATAAGTTAGGCTCGGCTGTCAGTATTAGATAAATCCACAGGCGTACACTAATACCGGATTGGTCGAGAACATTATCCACTTTGGGGTAAACATCTGTTATTCACCCGTTGTTATAAGTGCTGGCGTACTGGGTATCGGTGTTGTTGATTATTAAACTTACAAGTGCAGATACCCGTCATCACAGTGTTTATGTTGGTCAACATAGGTTGATACTATGTTTATGTTGTGCGCTCGTTGGTAAGGCTGTAACTCGGTTTCATCCGCCCAAGTCATTGCTAGTGCGCACCACTGAGTAACGTTTATTTCGCTAATTGAATTATCGCTATTGCTAATATCGTTGCAGATTAGCAGTAAAATAAGTTTGCTCTATCGAATTAATACTTAACCTCAACTTGTACTTAACCTCAATAGGGAATTATACAAAGGTTATCAAACAACCTTTTGTCTTGCCTACGACCTTGTATTGACTTGCCATAGACTCGCTATTAACAGGTGAAAACATCTTTGTTAGCAAATAAATGGCAAATTTGTGTTAAATAATCTGATATTAACTTACTTACCCCATCGCTTAACTTGAGCTGAGATCACTTAAATTGGTTCAGACTGGTCAGTAAAGGCAATATTTTACTGACTTTATCAAAACTTTCTTGATACTCGGCATCGCCATTTGAATCGGCAACAATGCCACCACCGGCCCAACAATAAAGTCGGTTGTTTTCGGTAACTAATGTGCGGATGGTAATACTGGTATCCATATTACCGTTTTGACTGATATAGCCGATGCTACCGCAATATAGGTTTCGTCTTGATGGCTCTAGTTCTTCAATGATTTCCATAGCGCGTATTTTTGGGGCACCAGTAATTGAGCCACCAGGGAAGGCGGCTTGAAGCAAATCAAACGCAGTTTTATGCTTTGCAAGTGTGGCCGTCACCGTGCTCACCAAATGGTGCACCGCTGGAAAGCTTTCAATGGCAAATAATTTTGGCACCTTAACCGAGCCTGGCGCGGCCACTTTACCGATATCATTTCGCAATAGATCGACAATCATCACGTTTTCAGCGCGATCTTTTTCAGACGATAGTAACGCTTGAGCCGCTTGTTGGTCCAAAAGCGGATCATGATGGCGAGGAAAGGTGCCTTTTATCGGTTTAGTTTCAATATGCTGGCCGTTAAGTTTGATAAAACGCTCCGGCGAAATAGACAGTATGCAATGATGTTCAAGGCGCATAAATGCTGAAAAAGGCGCTTGATTAGCTCGGGATAGAGCGCAATAGGCTTGCCATTCATCACCGTGATATTGAGCCTCAAATCGTTGGGTTAAATTGATTTGATAGCAATCACCACTGAGTAAATACTGCTGAATTCGAGAAAACTTATGTTGATATTGTGTACTGGTAAGTTGGTTAACCCACGGCGTTGTCAAATGAAAATGATGTGGATTAATCGCCTCTTCGAGGTCAGCTTGTATTTTTGATTGAATTAAATTCAACTCATACTCAAGTGCGTCTAAGCCATCATAATGGTAGGCATACCAAGACTTATCGGCATAATCATAAATGAGGACGAAGTCATAAAAGCCAATATTCATATCATTAAGGTGAATATCTTTAGTCGCAATATAGGGCAATTTTTCAATACTACGGCCAAGATCATAACCAAAAGCGCCCATGGCACCCACACTAAAAGTATGCTGACTGGCTTGAGCGGATGGATATAGACGAGCATGCAGCTGTGCTAAGGTATCAAAAGGGCTAGTATCATGATCGATATCAATATTGAGCGCGTTGATTGCTGGATGTTTGGCGGTAAATTGACATATACCGTCATTGCTGGTTAAGGTCGCGATAGGATTAAACCCAATAATATCGACTTGTGCATCTTGGTGCGCAGCGTTGGCTGAGTCGAGTATTATCGCCCATGGCTGGTCGCGAAAGAGTGAAAATAGCTGCTTAGTGTCTATTTCCCAAGCCAGTTTTTTCATAAAGAGTGCGTTTCTTGCCCGCGCAGACATCGATAGCCCTTATCTAAAATGTGATCTAGCCCGTAAAGGATGAAAAGAGTATCATATTGGTCTTAAATAAAAATAATAAACATGTTAGGCCGCAATGGCTGCTGGAGCACACCATATGTCGACGAATACAACATCTCATTCTACAATGTCTAGTCAGACTATTGTTATTAAACAAGCTGACTTTATTGAAAGTATTGCAGATTCATTACAATATATTTCTTATTACCATCCCAAAGACTTCGTTGATGCGATGAACAAGGCGTATGAGCGTGAAGAAAGCACCGCAGCTAAGGATGCGATTGCTCAAATTCTGATTAACTCGCGTATGTCTGCCGAAGGTAAACGCCCTTTGTGTCAAGACACGGGAATTGTCACTAGCTTTGTTAAAATTGGTATGTCGGTTCAGTGGGATAAAACCGACATGACAGTACAAGAGATGGTCGATGAAGGTGTCCGTCGTGCTTACTCTAATCCAGATAATCCTTTACGTGCATCAATAGTGTCAGATCCTGCTGGCGCGCGTAAAAATACCAAAGATAATACCCCGTCTGTTGTGCATATCGATATGGTCGCCGGTAATCAAGTTGAAGTGATGATAGCCGCTAAGGGCGGGGGGTCTGAAAATAAATCAAAAATGGCCATGCTTAATCCGTCTGATGACATTGCCGCATGGGTAGAAAAAACCTTACCCACTATGGGTGCTGGTTGGTGTCCTCCTGGCATGTTGGGCATAGGTATTGGTGGCACCGCTGAAAAAGCGGCGGTTATGGCTAAAGAATCTTTAATGGATCCCGTTGATATTCATGAATTAATGGAACGAGGCGCGGTAACCACAGAAGAAAAACTGCGTTTAGATATTTTTGAACGAGCAAATAATTTAGGCATAGGCGCGCAAGGTTTAGGCGGGTTAACCACAGTACTTGATGTTAAAATCAAATCATCACCGACTCATGCAGCCTCTAAACCTGTGGTGATGATCCCCAATTGCGCTGCAACCCGCCATGTTCATTTCCATTTAGACGGCACCGGCCCGGTTGATTTAGTGCCTCCATCATTGTCTGATTGGCCTGAAATTACGCGTGAAGCGGGTCAGAACACTCACAGGGTCAACTTAGACACGGTTACCCAGGCAGAAATTGAAACATGGAACAGCGGTGATACCTTATTATTAAACGGTAAAATGCTTACTGGTCGTGATGCCGCCCATAAACGTATTCAACTGTTACTTGATTCTGGTGAAGGCTTACCAGAAGGTGTCGATTTTACCGGTAAGTTTATTTATTACGTCGGTCCGGTTGATCCTGTCGGCGATGAAGTTGTTGGCCCAGCAGGCCCAACTACGGCAACCCGTATGGATAAGTTCACCGACATGATGTTAGACCAAACAGGCCTAATGGGCATGATTGGCAAGTCTGAGCGTGGTCCTGAAACCGTTGCTTCAATTAAGAAACACAAAGCCGTGTACTTAATGGCCGTTGGCGGCGCAGCTTATCTTGTATCTAAAGCAATTAAGAAATCTCGAGTGGTCGCATTTGAAGATCTTGGTATGGAAGCCATTTACGAGTTTGACGTACAAGACATGCCGGTGACGGTGGCCGTTGATACCAATGGTGTCAATGCGCATGAAACCGGACCGGCGATTTGGAAAATTAATATTGCTAACGCAAAGCAACATAATAAGCCATAAGCAACACTGAGTGTATGTTGATGCTGATGTTATTAGTCAGTGTGTCAATGTGATCAAACGCTCGGGTTTACAGCTCTTTACAAAAGGTCTGTTGCCTGAGCGTTTTGCTTTGGTTAATCTGCTATACACATCTTATGATTACGCGAAATTTGCTTAGTAGCTGACTCAACGCGAACTCATGTTTTATTTAAACAACTGAGACAAGATAATAATGAAAAAGTCTTCTGTATTATTCGCACTGGTTGCGGCAGGCATGGCAACATCAGTTTATGCGGCTGAGCCCGCAGCCTTTAATGTTCAGCAACTGGTTAATTTAAATAAGCTGCACTCAGCGGCCGTATCAAATGATGGTAAGACCATGGTGTACGGCGTAAAAGTGGTCGACGATAAAGGCGAGGGCAATTCAGACCTATACCTACTCGATTTAAGCGATAAAAAGGCCACGCCAAAACAACTCACATCAGCAGCTGGAACTGAGCACGATGTGAGTTTTTCGCCTGATGGAAAATCAATTTATTTCCTCGCCAGTCGCACTGGAACCAGTCAATTGTATCAACTGGCCCTTAATGGCGGTGAAGCGATGCCTGTTACTGAGTTACCGTTAGACATTAACGGTTATAAATTGTCAAACGATGGCAAGCAAGTTGTTATGACCCTGCGGGTATTCCCAGAGTGTAAAGACTTAACATGCTCAAAAGACAAATTTACCGCCGAAGCTGAAAGCAAAACCTCTGGCCGTTTATACAAGCAGCTAATGGTGCGTCATTGGGACACGTGGGAAGACCATGCACGTAATCATTTATTTGTCGCCGCACTTGATGGCAATAAAATTACCACAGCCACTAATGTGACTGAAGGGCGCGATACTGAAACGCCACCTAAGCCCTTTTCAGGTATGGAAGAAGTCACTTTCACTGCAGACGGCAAATATGTTGTTTACAGTGCTAAAGCGCCGAGCAAAGACCAAGCTTGGACGACTAACTACGATTTATGGCAAGTACCTGTTGCCGGCGGTGAAACTGTTAATTTAACAGCAGACAATAAGGCATGGGATGCCCAGCCAACGTTTTCTGCTGATGGCCGTTATCTTGCCTATTTGGCCATGACCATACCAGGCTATGAAGCCGATCGTAACCGGATTATGTTACGTGACAATGTGACTGGCCAAGAAAAAGAAGTGGCACCATTGTGGGATCGTAGTGCGAGTTCACTCAATTTCAGCGCTGACGGTCGTACACTTTACGTAACAGCTCAAGATGTTGGTCAAGTGACTATTTTTGAGGTTAACACTCAGTTTGGTGATGTGCGTCCGATTTATAATCAAGGCAGCAATAGCTTGGTTGCGGCGGTAAATGACAAGTTATTCTTTCAAAAGTCATCTTTGGTTGAACCCGCTGATTTATACAGTGTGACACTGGAAGGCGAGCATCTTACTCAGCTGACCCATGTCAACAAAGACAAACTGGCGCAGATTAAATTTGGCGATTATCAACAGTTCAACTTTAAAGGTTGGAACGATGAAACCGTTCACGGTTACTGGATAAAACCGGTTAACTATGTACCAGGTAAACAATACCCGATTGCTTACCTGGTACATGGTGGCCCACAAGGTTCATTTGGTAACAGTTTCAGCAGCCGCTGGAATGCACAATTATGGGCTGGTGCGGGTTACGGTGTGGTTATGGTCGACTTCCATGGCTCTACTGGATACGGTCAAGCGTTCACTGACTCCATTGGTAAAGATTGGGGCGGCAAACCCCTTGAAGATCTTAAAAAGGGCATGGCAGCCGTATCGGCGCAGCAACCTTGGCTAGATGCTAACAATGCTTGTGCGTTAGGTGGCTCTTACGGTGGTTATATGATGAACTGGTTCCAGGGGAAATGGAATGATGGCTTCAAGTGTTTAGTTGATCATGCTGGTTTGTTTGATATGCGTTCTATGTACTATGTCACTGAAGAGTTATGGTTCCCTGAATATGAATTTGGTGGTCCGTACGATCAAAACAAAGCATTATATGAAAAATTTAACCCAGTGAATTATGTTGAAAACTGGAAAACGCCGATGTTAGTCATCCACGGCGAAAAAGACTACCGAGTACCTTATGGTCAAGGTCTTGCTGCGTTCACCTTTATGCAACGCAAAGGCATTCCATCTGAGTTATTGGTTTTCCCAGATGAAAACCATTGGATCTTAAATCAAGATAACTTACAGCTATGGTACAAGAATGTTCTCGGTTGGATGGATCGTTGGACAGCCAAATAGTTCACCCAAGCGTTCAGGATCGTTTTTCTATTGATGAGCTAAGGCTCGCCTTGTGATAAACGTCTCCACCTTGATCCAATAAAGAGTTCGGTTAAAAAAAGAGATGTTGCCATTGGCAACATCTCTTTTTTTGTCTCTCACCTAATCAATTGCATCTTGAGTCATAACCCACGCGATGATGTTCACTTAATTGATGATATTAATGAGCAGATTTAAGCCGGTTTTGATGATTGAGTCGGCAGTGATGTTGACAACGAGATAGATGCCAATATGGATGTTATTTTTGGTAACGATAATGGCAACAATATCGGCGATAATAATGATGATGAGGCCGGCAATGATTTTGGCTTAAATTATTGGGGTCTTTATTGAGATGTATTATCAGCTTGATGTTAGTATTTTTCATCAAAAGAGGCCTTTTAACATTTGGTTTTTATGTGTGTTAAGCACATTTAATGCTATTTATAATTGATTAAAGCGGATTAAGTAATCGCTTTGCGGTAAAATTGCGCGTTATTATGGAATAAAATGACGGTTTGGCCATTGAGGTCGTTAATTAGAAGGACCGGGGTAAAATGAAGGTGCTAATATTCACATTAGTTTTTGTATAGGAAAACACGTCTTTAATGATAAAAAATTTCATTTGGGAAACCTCTGGGTTTCAGCTACATTAGCGCCCTCATAACCGAGCTTTAAATCAGGTAATAACAAGAGGGTGTAGTTAGTGGATTTTATGCTTTATATTAAGTTCTTTTTAGGACTGTTAGCCATCATTAACCCTGTTGGGTTATTGCCTGTATTTGTTAGCTTAACCAGCCATCAAACTGAAGTTGAGCGCCGACATACTAATCGGGTTGCCAACTTTGCAGTGGTAGTGATTTTATTAATCACTATGATAGCGGGTCAGCATATTCTTAGTATGTTCAGTATTTCATTGTCTGCATTTCGTATTGCAGGTGGTAGCTTGATTTGTATTATTGCGATGTCGATGTTGCAAGGTAAGATCAGTGAAGTGAAACGCAACCAAGAAGAAGACCGTGAGTCTTCGGGCATGGAGTCTGTTGCTGTCGTGCCATTAGCCTTGCCACTAATGGCCGGACCCGGTGCCATTAGTGCGGTGATTGTGTTTGCGGCAGAGCACAACAATACGATGAACTTCGTTGGCATGTTTTGCACCATTATTACCTTAGGGATTTTAAGCTGGGGTTTATTTCGCATGGCGCCAGTACTGTTTAAATTACTGGGCAAAACCGGAATTAACGTCATTACCCGTTTAATGGGCCTGCTAATGCTCTCTTTAGGCATTGAAGTCATCGCGGCTGGCGTTAAAGGACTTTTCCCTACCTTAGTGGGGTAGATAAGACATAATTTGCTGAGCATTTGTGCAAACACTTGATAGTGGGGTTTTTTAGCTTGACCCGCTATCAGCATTTGCGTAAAGTACGCCTCGATTAGCAACACAGCGGGTATTGTTGTTCAATACGAATTGAACCCAAACGTGCAAACAAGTGTGTTTATGTTGTAGAGTGCAGGCTATACGCACTCAACACGAAAAAAATTAATAACTGGCTTTTACCTGATCTTTTATGGTGTGGTTAAAAGTCAGTCAAAAATTGGTGAGCTGGCTGAGTGGCTGAAGGCGCACGCCTGGAAAGTGTGTTTAGGTTTATCCCTAACGAGAGTTCGAATCTCTCGCTCACCGCCATATTATGAAAAAAGACGTCTTCGGACGTCTTTTTTCATTTGTGTTTTGAGCTAATATGCAGATATCCATAATGGCGCCTCATTTCATCGTTGTCTGCCATGCCTTTATCTAGCCTATCTTTATATCACTAGGTGTTAGCGCTTGTTAGGCGCAGCCTCTATAATGCTTTATTCTTGTTCTACTACTGAGACCCACTTTCATGCCTTTTTCGACACTTGGATTACGCGACGCGATTGTCAATGCCCTACATGAAGTGGGATACAGTCAACCAACACCTATTCAACAACAAACTATTCCGGTTATTTTAACCGGTAAAAACCTACTTGCCGCTGCGCAAACGGGTACCGGTAAAACCGCAAGTTTTGTGTTGCCAATATTAGAGCGCTTAGCCGACAGTGAAATGCAGCGTAAAAAACGTATTCGGGCGTTAATTTTAACCCCAACCCGTGAACTCGCTGTGCAAATACAAGCCAATATTGTGCAGTACGCTAAGAATTTACCATTAACATCATTTGCCATTTACGGTGGTGTTGATGAAAAGCCGCAAAAACAAGCATTAATAGATGGCGTGGATATTTTGGTGGCAACACCTGGGCGTTTGCTCGACTTATATACACAACGAGCAGTGCACTTTGATGAAGTAGAAGTGTTGGTACTGGATGAAGCCGACAGAATGCTCGACATGGGTTTCATTGAAGACATTAATAAAGTCATTGATAAACTACCTTCTGAACGCCAGAGTTTATTATTTTCCGCTACCTTATCAAACCAAGTCCGTGCACTAGCTAAAACGGCGATTAAGCGTCCGGTAGAAATTTCGGTGATTGCCGATCGTGATTCAGCGCCTAAAATTGAACAATGGCTGACCACCGTTGATAAAGACAAAAAGTCAGCTTTATTGAGCCATTTAATTAACACCGAAGCGTGGAACCAAGCGCTGATATTTATTGAAACTAAGCAAGGTGCGGCTAAATTGGTCAGCCAACTTGAAAAGCGTGATATTAGCGCTGAATGTATTCACGGTGGTCGAAGCCAACCCGTCCGGGAGCAAATTTTAGCCGATTTTAAAACCGGTAAAATTAAATACCTTGTGGCTACCGGCATTGCGGCGCGTGGTATTGATATTGATGATTTATCGCGTGTAGTTAATTATGACTTACCTTATCCAGCAGACGATTATATTCATCGTATTGGTCGTACCGGTCGTGCGGGGGCAGCGGGTGAAGCGATTTCCTTTGTGTCTAATGATGATTTTAAAAACCTGTGCATGATTGAAAGTCGGTTAGGTCATTTAATTGAACGTAAAGAAATAGCCGGCTTTGCACCCTCTAAACCCATTCCTATTTCGGTATTGAATTTTGTGCCAAAGAGTCGTCAACATAAATCGACATCAGATACCGACAGACCCACACTCAGTTTAGGCAAGTCGAAAACGGCTTCATCGGACTTAAGAAAGACTAAAACCGCTAAAGCACCGATAACGCCTAAAGGTAACAAATCCAATCCATGGAATGTGTAAGTTGATCTGGTGATAGGTTAACTCAGTTATTATTTGATTTTTGATTAAAGCGGAATGTATATTCCGCTTTTTTGGGTGCATGCTTGAGACCTTTTTAGTTTGTTGTGGACACTGCCATGTGACGAATTCCGCTTTTTAGTCTGCACTTTTTGGGTAAATGCGCTAGATTATATGTCACAAAAGATGTCAAGTTGATGCAAAAAAGTGATGGACATGATTAACTATTTCACATCGTAATAGGATAAAATTTACCTGCCCATACGCACTTAAAATAATAACAATTTAAGGATAAAAAATGAACAAAGCCTTACTTCCTTTGGTGGTTTCTTTCGCCTTAGCCGGACTGATTGGCTGTACTGATAGCCAAACTCAACAAAGTGCTACACCCAATGCGGTTACTGCTGAGGCGAGCACAACAACCGTTGCGGAAAAGTTAACTTTTAATCAATATTCACAACAGTTTATCGATGAGTTGTGGGTATTATCACCTACATGGGCGCTATACAGAGGTAAGCATGTTAACGACGGCTACTTAGAGATCCCTAATAAAGCTGGCCGCGATAAAACCTTGGCTTTCGTTAAACACCAGCAAACGGCATTGGCTCAATTTGACCCACAATCATTATCAGCTAATGAGTTAATCGATTATAGGTTACTGACCAATTTAATGGAGTCGATGCAGTGGGACATTATTCGATTTAAAGGTTGGCAGTGGGATCCGTCTAATTACAATGTTGCAGGTGGGTTTGCGCAAATCATCAATGAGGATTTTGCGCCGTTAGATGAGCGCCTAATCTCTGTGATTGCCCGTCTTGAAAATGTTCCAGCCTATTATGACGCTGCACGAAACAATATTAACGACCCAACACTTGAACATACCCAATTAGCGATTATGCAAAACCAAGGGGCATTTTCGGTATTGTCAGACGCGTTAGTTCTGCAGGTCGCTGATTCGGGTTTAAGCACAGATCAAAAAGCCTTATTTAGCCAACGTTTTGATGCGGCAATCGTAGCCATTAAACAACATATTGAGTGGTTAACAGCACTTGAAGCTAAATTAGCAGAAAATGGCGCCCGAGATTTCCGCATTGGTGAAACCTTATACGAAGAAAAATTTGCTTTCGACATTCAGTCTGGAATGACAGCGAAACAGTTGTACAACAAAGCCGTGGCTGATAAAAATCATGTTCAACAAGAAATGGCGATAATCACCGATACCATTTGGTCAAAGTACATCGATACCCCTAAACCTGCCGATGAGAGACAAGCCATTCGTCAGTTAATTGATGTGTTATCCAGCAAACATGTTAAGCGTGAAAACTTTGTTGCCGAAGTTCGTAAGCAAATTCCACAACTTATTCAATTTGTGAATGATAAACAACTGGTGACACTCGACCCAAACAAGCCGTTAATTGTCCGTGAAACGCCTGAATATATGCGCGGCTTTGCTGGTGCTTCCATCAGTGCGCCTGGACCTTATGATCAAGGCGGTAATACGTATTACAATGTGTCACCCCTTGATGATATGAGCGATGAGTCTGCAGAAAGCTATTTACGCGAATATAATCATTGGATCCTTCAAGTACTCAATATCCATGAAGCGATCCCAGGACATTACACCCAACTGGTGTTTTCAAATCAGTCTCCTAGTTTAGTGAAAAGCCTATTCGGTAATGGTGCCATGATTGAAGGATGGGCTGTGTATACCGAACGCATGATGCTGGAAGAGGGCTATGGAAACTTTGAACCTGAAATGTGGTTGATGTATTACAAGTGGAATCTACGGGTTATTTGTAACACTATTTTAGATTATAATATTCAAGTCAACGGTATGGGTGAGCAAGAGGTGCTTGACTTGCTTGAGAATGAAGCTTTCCAACAACGTGCCGAAGCTGAAGGGAAATGGCGCCGTGCCACCTTAAGCCAAGTGCAATTGACGAGCTATTACGCGGGTTATCGAGAGATTTATGATTTCCGTGAGCAACGTAAAGCGAAGCAAGGTGAAGATTTTGATTTAAAGCAGTTTCATGAACAGTTTTTAAGTTACGGTAGTGCACCCGTTAAATTCATTAAGCAGTTGATGACAGATAAATAGAGCAATGATGTTTCGCTCATTATGGTGATAAATGTCTTAAGGCCTGAAGATTCAGGCCTTTTTTGTTAATGAAAAGAATTAGAAGGCAGATTAAATCTGGTTTAGAATAAACCGATATGCTAATCTTAATAATAATCGTTATCATTAAGTGGTTAAGCATGCACAATATTCTATTCATAGAACATACCCTTTGCGGTAAAAGTGACCTAGGTCGACAACTGAGTGAACAGGGTTATAGTGTTTACTGGGTTAATAATGCCTTTGATGCATTGATCCAAATGGAGACGCTTCAGCTTGAAGCCATACTAGTCGATTTTTCGGTCCCCAAAATGAATTCCTTTTGGCTGTTAGTTGCAAGACAAACCCAACCCCCCATTATTGCATTAGCAGACAGTAGCAGCGAACTGGAGCGTATTAAAGCGTTTGAGTTAGGCGCTGATGATTACCTTGCTAAACCGATTAACATCCGCGAATTACAACTACGTCTCAATGTGCTCCATCGACGGTCCCACCCGCAGATTAATGAGCCTGTTAATGATTATATTGGCTTTGATGATACGTGCTATACCATTAATTTTGCTGAAAAGTCGTTAGTGTTAACGCAAACGGAATACCGACTGTTCAAATATTTGTTTGAGCGCCAAGGTGATGTCATCAGCAAAGCAGAATTACAGCGAAGGGTGTTGCATAAGGAACTAGGACGATTTGACCGTAATGTAGATATGCATATCAGTAATACACGGCGCAAATTAGGCAAACGGAATTTACCCCGTGAACTGATTAATACTGTTCGCGGTCAAGGGTACTGCCTTAACTTTTAAAGGTTCCCACCAATTGCCGCATTTGATAAGCTAGGGCCTATAAAATCAGGCATTATTAAGCCGATAAAATAAGTGCAAGCACATAAAGGATAACCTAATGCGGATCACAGCAAACTTTGACGGCGGCAACATTGACGTCATTAACCTCGACCAACATGACGATATACAAGTCGCCATTCGTCCCGATTTCGGTGGTGAGTTTTATCAATGGTTTAACTTTCGTTTAGAAGGCGAAGTCGGCCAGACTTATACCGTGAATATTGTTAATGCAGGTAACGCATCTTACCCAAAAGGTTGGGAAGATTATCAAGCAGTTGCTAGCTATGATCGTCAGACTTGGTTCCGATTGCCGACTCAATATGCCGATGGCAAGTTAACCATCCAAGCTGAGCTAGATTGTGAAGCGATTCAAATTGCCTACTTTGCACCTTACAGCTACGAACGTCATTTAGATTTAATCAGTGAAGTCCAATTACATCCTGCAGTCAGTCTTGAGCACCTCGGCTTAACCCTCGATGGCCGCGACATGACCTTGCTTAAAATTGGTGATGCAAACCCAGAAAAAAAGAATATTTGGATTACCGCGCGTCAACACCCAGGTGAAACCATGGCTGAGTGGTTAGTCGAAGGATTGTTAAATCAACTACTCGATAGCGATTGTCCAACCTCGAAAGCTTTATTAGACCAAGCCAATTTCTATATTGTGCCGAATATGAACCCAGATGGGAGTGCTCGCGGTCATTTACGCACCAATGCGGTTGGCACCAACCTAAATCGTGAATGGCAAACACCCAGCTTAGAGAAAAGTCCTGAGGTGTATTATGTGGTCAATAAGATGCACCAAACAGGTGTTGATTTATTTTACGATGTTCACGGTGATGAAGGTCTACCTTTTGTGTTCCTTGCCGGTTGCGAAGGCGTACCAAACTACAATGATAAAATGGCCGCATTACAGCAGCAATTTCTCAGTGCATTGACCATTGCCAGTGCTGATTTCCAAACAGAGTTTGGTTACGATAAAGATGAGCCAGGTAAAGCGAATTTAACTGTGGGTTCTAACTGGGTAGCCAATACGTTCAGTTGTTTATCCAATACGTTAGAGATGCCATTTAAAGACAATGCCAATTTAGCCGATCCTTTTGTGGGCTGGTCTCCTGAGCGCTGCGTATATTTAGGTGAAGCGTCTTTAGTGGCTATGTTAGCAGTGGTTGATCAATTATAATCTCCACAGCAGCGGTTAATATTAGCTGTAAATGATCGAACAGGTAAAGTGAATTATGGCGTTAATTGCATGCCCCAAATGTCAAAAACGTATTTCGAGTAAGGCTAAGCAATGCCAGCATTGCAAAACTGACTTGAGTGGTAATACTGAGTCTTTAACCGTTATCAGTCACATTGAGCGGTCAAACAGCTTAATGACCCACAGTTTTATTTTTTTGACATTATTTATTGCGGGGGTTGTCGTGTGGTTTTGGGGAGGAGAGCCCGCACAAGGGGTAACTTCTTATATCGCGATTGCAAGCTTTGTAGTTGGCTTTTCGGGGTATCTTGTTACCCGGGTCAGAATTGTATTACATAAACGGAAATCAGTATGAATGATATCAATAAAGTCATTGATGAAATGCCTGAAGAAGTCTACCTGCGCATGTTGTCTGCAACCGAGCTAGGTAAGTGGGATGATGGCACGGTATTAACTGAGCAACAGCGTGAGTCGACTTTACAAGTGGTGATGTTATACCAAGCGCGTAAGCTTCAGCAAACTGAACATTTTACTATCGCAGCTGGTGGTAATATTAATGAGTTATCCAAATCAGAGCTGAAAAGACAGTTTAAAGGTGATCCCATTGCCGAGTTTAAAGCCGCTGATTTATAATCCCATGCTGATTAATCGATATTAATCAAATTAAAGCATAAAAAATGCGAGCTAATTAGCCCGCATTTTTATCTTTTGTTTAGCGATTACATCGTTTCGCAATTCACAACGTTAGCTATAAAAACGTTAACTAGTCAATCGTCAGTTCACCAATTAAATTTTGCTGCATACGTTGTTTGATTTGCGCTGAGGTTAATCCAATGGACAACAAATAATGCAGTTTTGCCAATGCCGCTTCAACCGTCATATCGGCACCGCCGATCACCCCTGCTTGCGCTAACGCATTGCCAGTAGCATAGCCGGCCATATTGACTTTGCCTTGGAAACACTGGGTTAAATTCACCAATACAATCCCGCGTTCGTCAGCTTGTTTAAGGGTTTCAAGTAATTTTTTATCTTGTGGTGCATTACCGACACCAAAAGTTAATAAGATCAGTGCTTTTACTGGTTGCTGTAAAATATTATTAAAAATATCAGTTGAGATACCAGGGTAAAGCGTGACCACACCCACGGGTTGAGGGCTGATAGTGACAACCTCTAAAGGAGCGCCCGTTGGCTTAGTGATTTTACCTGCTTTAAGATTAATTTTAATTCCCGCTTCAAGTAGCATCGGGAAGTTAGGTGATGCAAATGCATCAAAGCCATCGGCATGAGCCTTAGTTGAGCGATTACCGCGAAACAACTTGTTATTAAAGAACAAACATACTTCAGCTACAGGGTAATTCGCTGCTATATACAACGAATTGAGCAGATTGGTTTGACCGTCAGATCGTAATTGTGCAAGGGGGATCTGTGAACCCGTTACGATCACCGGTTTTGATAGACCTTGCAACATAAATGATAGCGCAGAAGCGGTATAAGCCATGGTGTCTGTACCATGTAAAATCACAAAACCATCGTACTTGTCATAGTTGGCTTGAATGTCGTTCGCAATCAATTGCCAATCAGGTGGTGCCATGTTGGACGAGTCAATCAAAGGGCTGTATTCATGAATGACAAAGTGGGGCATTTCATCATGATAAAACTCGGGCATTGACTGAACGCAATCAGTCAAGAATCCTGCCACTGGCGCAAATCCATTGGCTGTTTTTTGCATCCCAATAGTACCGCCTGTATAGGCTACGTAAATCGAACGATTTGTCATAAATATAGGACTCTTATTAAACAACTATTGTAGATTATGTAAATTATACGAGTTTATTTACCGATCCCCAATAAAAAAGCCTGCTAAGCAGGCTTTTTTTGAATAATCTTCATATTGCGTTCATATAATTGATTACTAATTGATTGCTAATTGATTAGTAATTACAGTTTTCGCAATACATATAGACATGATTAGGGTCATCAAACATTGATAATGTTTCAAATGCGCCGGCCCAATGTTTAATAAATTGCTCGACGACACTGGTTTGACGGACACTATCAGGCACGTAAGCGGCACTCGCCCCCATAATTTGCTGCATAATTTGCTGTTCAGCGCTAAGCTCTTGCTCGATCACTTTAACGTCGAACTTGTCCATTTTAGCTAAATCAGCCGCTTTAGCTAACGCCAGCTCCATGTCTCCGAGCTCATCAACTAGTCCTAGCGTTAATGCACGTTTTCCCGTCCATACTCGGCCTTGAGCAATGTTGTCTACTTGCTCTAGCGTCATATGACGCTCTTTAGCCACCAGAGAAATAAACTCATGATAACCCCGTTCGATATGACGTTGTATTACGGTAGCCACTTTTGGGCTTAATTCACGAACCGGCGATAATCCAGCCCAATCAGATGTTGCAACACCATCAGAGGTGACACCAATATGATTAAGTGCTTGCTCAAATGTGGCAAACATACCAAAAATACCAATTGAACCTGTAAGGGTTGTCGGTGTTGCGACAATATAGTCGGCACTGGCTGATATCCAATACCCGCCTGATGCAGCAAGGCTACCCATGCTAACCACAACAGGTTTACCTGCCGCTTTTAGCGCTAACACTTCTTGACGGATTTGCTCTGATGCAAATGCACTACCACCAGGGCTATCAACCCTAAGTACCACAGCTTTTACTTTATCGTCAAAGCGTGCTCGCATAAGGAGTTTGGAGGTGCTTTCGCCACCAATTTGTCCAGCAGGTTGTTTACCGTTAAGGATAGTGCCTTTTGCAACAATAATGGCAATGGAATCATTTTTAACAAACTTAGGTGTCGGTGCGGTTAACGAACGGTAATTATTATAACTAATTTGTTTAAAGTTTTTACCTTCCTTATCACTGCCAACCCGTTCTATCATGGCAACACGGAACGCATCAGCAGAAACAAGCTCGTCAACCCATTTCATGTTTACCGCCATTTGGGCACTATCACCTTGCGCTTTATCCAGCTCAGCGAGGTACTCATCTGTGCCTAACACTAATTGATCTGGGCCTATTTGACGGTTGCTGGCAACAATAGTTGAGTAGCTTTGCCAAATATCGTTTAACAATACTTTACTGGCTACTTTATCTGCATCGGACATATCGTCACGAATAAAAGGTTCTACGGCAGATTTAAACGTACCCACTCGAAATACGTGAGTGGTGATTTTCAGTTTTTCCAGTGCAGATTTGTAATATAAGCGGTAACGACTCAAGCCATCTAGCGACACCATACCTTGGTTATTAAGGTAAATTTTATCTGCAAAACTGGCTAAAAAATATTGGTTTTGATCATAACCATTAGCCATGGCAATAACCGATTTATTGGCGGCTTTAAATTGCTTTAATGCGTTACCAATGGCGGTCATTTTACTGATCCCGGCATCTTGAAGATTTCCTAAATCTAATACGATACTGTTGATTCGGGCATCTTCAGTGGCGTTATTAATAGTATAAAGTAGATCCGCTAATAAAATTTCACCTTCTGGATCATTAGCTTGCCCTTGGCTAAATGCCATTTCAATGGGATCTACATAATGTTTTTGATCCACTATGCTCCCAGACAAATTCAACACTAAGGCTGATTGATCTTCGATGATAATGTCATCTTCACTGTTGAGTATCGCGACGGCTATTACGGCCAACAAACCAAAAAATATAACGTTGATGATTAACTTACGGATACCATTTACTGTATTCCATAACAGTAAAAACATCCTTTTTAAAAACGAGGGTTTAGCGGACATTTGCCACTCCTTTATCAGTCTAATGTCATCATCCTAACTGAAAATCAATATAAATGTGAAATTGAATTGTAAAGGTTTTTATCAAACAATCGTTTAAATGATTGAGCAAAATTTACTGTCGGGGTATGCTGGATTAAATCACTTGTTTAAAAAGGATGTTTGAATGTCGTTTCCACACTTATTAGAACCTTTAGATCTCGGCTTTACACAGCTGAAAAACCGCGTGTTGATGGGCTCAATGCACACGGGGTTAGAAGAAGAAAAAGGCGGATTTGAGAAACTGGCAGCGTTTTATAAAGAACGTGCTCAAGGTGGCGTAGGCTTAATTGTCACTGGTGGTATTGCGCCTAATTTACGTGGACGTTTAGCACCACACGCCTGTCAATTAAGCTTTTCTTGGCAAGTGGGTAAACATAAAATTGTTACCGATGCTGTGCATGAGGCTGGCGGGAAAATTTGTATGCAAATATTGCATGCTGGCCGTTATAGCTATCATCCTTTTAGCTTAGCACCGAGCAAAGTAAAATCGCCGATCACGCCGTTTACCCCTTCAGCTATGTCTGCTCGTCAAGTACGTTCTACTGTTAAAGATTATGCAACCAGCGCCGCTTTAGCTAAAAAAGCTGGCTATGATGGCGTTGAAGTGATGGGGTCAGAAGGGTATTTGATCAACCAATTTATCAGTTCTCGCACCAATAAACGCACCGATGAATGGGGCGGAAGTTATGAGAACCGGGTTAAATTCCCAATTGAAATAGTTAACGCTATTCGTCAGAAGGTCGGCAGTGATTTTATTATTGTGTTCCGCTTATCGATGCTCGACTTAGTCGACAATGGCTCAACGTGGGACGAAGTGGTTCAGCTAGCCAAATCGCTTGAACAAGCGGGTGTTAGTATTATTAATACCGGTATTGGTTGGCATGAAGCGCGTGTACCAACGATTTCGACTAATGTGCCCCGTGGTGCATTTTCTTGGGTGACTGAAAAACTCAAAGCTGAAGTAAAGGTACCATTAATTGCCACAAACCGGATTAATACTCCAGAAATAGGCGAGGCGATTATTGCATCTGGTCAAGCTGATATGGTGTCGATGGCGCGTCCATTTTTAGCTGATGCTGACTTTGTCAATAAAGCGGCAGCTAATACGCCAGAATTGATTAACACTTGCATTGGGTGTAACCAGGCGTGTTTGGACCATACTTTTTCGATGAAACGGGCAACCTGCTTAGTGAATCCTCGAGCCTGCTATGAAACCGAAATTAATTTTACCCCCACAGCCAATAAGAAACGAATCGCTGTGATGGGTGCGGGCCCTGCAGGGATGGCTTTCTCTGTCTATGCAGCATCTCGTGGTCATGAAGTGGTACTGTTTGAAGCCAAATCTGAAGTCGGCGGTCAGTTTAACTTAGCGCGTAAAATCCCGGGTAAAGAAGAGTTTAACGAAACCATTCGTTATTTTGTCAATCAAATTAAGCTGCATAATGTTGAGTTACGCTTAAACACCAAATTAGATGCAGCGGTATTAGCGACTGAAAAATTTGATGAAATTGTCATTGCCTCTGGTGTGGTGCCACGAGCTTTGACATTACCGGGTTTCGATAACCCTAAAGTGGTCGATTATCAACAAGTATTAACTGGCCAAGTTGAAATTGGTAAAAAAGTGGCGTTAATTGGTGCTGGCGGCATAGGTTTTGATATAGCGCATTTTTTATGTGAATTAGAATCGAGTACCTTGCAACCTGATAAATGGTTAAAACAATGGGGCATTGATAAAACCTATCAGCATGCTGGCGGATTAACTGAAAAAGCCGATCATGTCCCTGGCCGTGAAGTGTATTTATTGCAACGTAAAACAACTAAAATGGGTAAAGGATTAGGTAAAACAACCGGTTGGATCCATCGCAATGTGTTAAAACAGCATCAAGTTCATATGAAAACAGGCGTCAACTACGAAAAATTCGACGAGCAAGGGCTACACATTACCATCGGCGAACAATCTGAAATTCTGGCTGTCGATAATGTGGTGTTGTGTGCAGGACAAATGTCTAACCTCAGTCTGGTTGATGAAATGAAAGCCAGTGGGTTACCTGTTCATTTAATTGGTGGGGTAGATGTTGCTGCTGAATTAGATGCTAAACGCGCAATACGCCAAGGCGCAGAGCTTGCGATGAGTATTTAAACCAGATTGGATGTGCCGTTAGAATGGCGTAATCCATTTCAGAATACGATAGCATAAACTAAAAAGCCTTCTGTTATTCAGAAGGCTTTTTTAATGTTTACATTGGCAAAGTCTAATGGCGACTAGCCTACTGACAATGACAATGACAATGACAATACTAATCTGAGCAACTGATGAGTGATCTTGTTACATCATTTGACTATCGACATGATTGAAATATTGATCACTATTTTGATAAATCCGCAGTCGCTTAGTCGCATCAATGCTTAAGGTTTTAAGGCCAATACTGCATCAATGTCTGCTGCACTGTGGCGTTCAGGTAACATTTCCCATGGTTCGCCCCATGTTGTGTTAACCATTTTGCCACGTTGCACTGCTGGGCGCGCTAATATCTCACTGGCCCAGCGCATGACATTCTTGTAGCTGGCGACGTCTAAAAACTCGGCGGCGCTGTATAAATTACCCAAGACTAAATTGCCGTACCACGGCCAAATAGCGATATCTGCAATGCTATATTCTTCACCAGCAATAAAGGTGTTTTTTGCCAGTTGCTTATCCAACACATCTAATTGGCGCTTAACTTCCATGGCAAAACGGTTTATAGGGTATTCCTGTTTTTCATCGGCATAAGCGTAAAAGTGACCAAACCCGCCACCGAGGAAAGGGGCCGAGCCTTGCGCCCAGAATAACCAGTTAAATGTTTGGGTTCTTGCTTTGCCATCTTTAGGCAGGAACTGGTCAAATTTCTCTGCTAAATGAACCAGAATTGAAGCAGATTCAAATACGTTAAGGTCTTCATCAGCTGATTTATCTAATAAGGCAGGAATTTTTGAGTTTGGATTTACATCAACAAACCCAGACGAAAACTGATCACTTTCGCCGATATTAATGAGATAAGCATCGTATTCCGCTTCTTTAATACCTAAAGCAAGCAGTTCTTCTAAAAGAATCGTCACTTTTTGTCCGTTTGGTGTGCCAAGGGAATAAAGCTGTAAAGAATGCTTACCTATTGGTAGTACTTTATTCGATCTTGCACCCGATTCTGGGCTATTGATGTTTGCCCACTTGTTACCACCATTGGTATTATTTACCCAAACGTTAGGTGGGGTGTATTCATTACTCATAAAATTTCCTCGTGGCAACCTGTCTAAGGTTACTGATACAAAGTTAAAATGCGCTTAGCACAAGATTGTTAGTGTAGCGTGTCTAGATTGATTGTATTAGCATCAACTCTTATGAGTTATGCTTTTATTTTTTAATGCAGCATCTCAGTTATTTATTGCATCGAGCTGTTCACTTAATTCAATTAAATTGGTTACGGTTAAGTCAGGTTCGATGCCCCAGGGATCAAATACTTTTTTACTGTCGCGTTGGATCCAAGCCGTTTTTAGTCCTGCCGCTTTTGCACCGATAACATCCCATGGATTACTGGACACCATCCAACAATGATGTGGTTCGGATTGTGTGCGAGTCATTAAATAATGGTAAACGGCAGGGTCAGGTTTAAAGGTGTGTATGTCGTCAACGCTGATGACGTCATGTAATTGAGGTAATACACCTGAATTTTGCATTAACGTACGAACCGCGACTTCAGGGCCATTTGAAAATGCGGCCAGGGTATGGCCTTGATTACGCAGTAGTGCGAGTCCAGGAATAACGTCTTCAAAGGCGGTTAGTTGACTAAATTTTGCCAGTAATTCCTGTTGCGCACGGGCAGATAGTGTGACATTGAAAACCGACAAGCAATATTGCAATGCCTGATGGGTACAGACACCGAAATCTTCATATTGCTGCATTAAGCCGCGGCGAAATGCATATTCGACTTTTTTATCGTGCCAGAGTTGACCAAATTCTTGTGCCTTATCGCCAATCAATTCCTGCAGATGTTGACCCATATCCACCGGATCCACTAATGTGCCATAAACATCAAATCCAATCATTTTATGCATATTCAGTGCTCCATTTGTGTGTTGAGTTAAGCGATCAAGCTCAGTGAATTTGATATACTAGTCGATAATATACACATCTCAGGCGGGTTAGCCCGCTCACAATGTGCTGCATTCCCTAAACTATAAACTAACTATATCATTCGTTCAATGGCTATCTTGAACGAACGTTCCAAATAGTTGAATTGTTAATGACCTTTGCTTTACTTTGCTGTACAGGCGTGGAATGAGAAACTTTAATGTTGAGTTAATACATTGTATTATATTGATTAAAAATTATGAAAGGTGATGTAGAATGGAATGTCCTAGTTGTCAGGCTGTATTTGCTCGAAAAGCACTTAAACAAGTACGAAAAGGCAAGCATGGTGTTGAAACACAATGCCCTAAATGTGAACAATGGCTAATGTTTGAACCTAAAATGATGATGACCAAAAATGTTGGCTTAGCCATTTTGTTGATCTTCAGTGTGGCTAACTTCTTTCTCGACAACAGTGACTATCGCTTAGTATGCTCATTTTTAGGTCTTGCGGGTGCCTGTATTGCCTTTTATGGGGTGTTTAAAAGTAAGCTAGTACCAGCGAAAGAGTGATCAATATATTTCACTATGGCCGTTATTATTCGAATGTCATCATTTATCCCATCGCTATCCCGAGTTAAGATTAAATAATGACTGACCTTGGGATAACGTTGGCCTTGATATGGTGTTTCAAACGGGTAATAAAAAGCCTGAGCTTTAGTTAAGTCAGGCTTGGTATTGTTAACGAGCCACCAGCATTATCTGATGAGACTATCGTGAGTAAACGCTTAGGTTAATACTCGTCGCTTTGTGCTTCGTTCAAGCGCTCGCGCCTTTCTTGGGCTTCTTCAAATGCGGCGTTAATTTCTTCTAAAACAGAGTCAACATCGGCTGCGGTTGTATCATCTTCAAACTCACCGGTTAATGGCGTCTCAGGTGTTAATTCACCTTGTTCATACAAAGCCCACATTTCTTTAGCATATTTGGTTATGGCTAATTCTGGAGCAAATTGTGAATAGTAGTCGGTCATATTATTCACATCACGGAATAACATAGCTTTGGCATTATTGTTTGCCGATGCATCAACTGCTTGGGGCAGATCAATGATCACCGGCCCATTCTTGTCGACCAGCACATTGAATTCGGATAAATCCCCATGGACAATGCCTGCACATAACATCCGCACAACATAGCCCATCATGATGCGATGTTGGGTTTGTGCTTGCTCTGCACTCATCTGGGTAATGTCATTTAATCGAGGGGCAACATCACCGTGGACGTTGGTGATCAACTCCATCAATAACACCCCATCAAAGCAACCATAAGGCACTGGTACTCTAATTTTAGCGGCGGCGCATTTGTATAACGCGTCCACTTCGGCATTTTGCCATGCTTTTTCTTGCTCTTCACGGCCGTATTTAGAGCCTTTTTCCATGGCTCGTCCACGACGACTATTTTTAGTTTTTCGACCTTCTTGATATTGTGCTGCTTTTTTAAAACTGCGTTTAGTGGCTTCCTTATACACTTTGGCGCAGCGGATCTCATCGCCACATAGGATCATATAGACGGTAGCTTCTTTGCCACTCATGAGTTGGCTTATCACTTCATCGACGAGACCATCGTCAACCAGTGGTTGTAATCTTATAGGCGTTTTCATAACGACTTTATACCTTAGTTGCGCGCTGGATGATATATCTAAGGGCATAATTTTTACTTGCTGATAGGTCACAGATTAAATGAGGCTTATTTGCACTAAATTTGAGCCTATACACTCTTGTCTAATGGATTAAAATGTTGTAACAAGTCACCTAAATATAGATAATTTTGATTTTTTTACCAAGTGAGACGGATCTGTTGGATATTGATCTATCGTCAATATTGGGTGCTAAATGTGGTATATTCTTTCGCATTCTTTAGCATAGTGGTATCAACGGATAAAGAAGGTTGCTGTAGATTGCATGTCCAGGCTAACGCTAGGTGTGGCGGTCAGCGTTAAATTCAATATCTGATAACCTTGTTCTTCAGTAAGGGTTAAGTTTTTATTCAGTAAGTATTCAGTGGTGGATAGGATAATCTTTGATGAATTGATTGTTATTAAAAATGTGTTTTTTGAAATTATTTTCATCGGCAACAACCCTTTATACTCAACGCTGTGGGCTTAACTGACAGCACAATAATTCAAAAGTTTGCCATAGAAATCATCGTGCGAGCTTAATTCTTCAATATTTTAATAGAGTTTTTATGAAACGGACCTTACTTCTAGCACTATTTGTTTTTTCTAATACCGCCCTTGCAGTTGAACCTTTATTTGACACCCCCCAAGACATGGAACCAACATGGATTGATAACATTTTGTCAGTTTTTGGGGCAGATGGTGAGTTCGATGACACTAAAGTCATTGATATGAGCTATTTACCAACGGCTTATTACACCCCAGAGAAAAAGTTTGGCGTGGGGTTATTAATGGTGGGGTTATATAAAACCGATAATGCGACGAGTGCAGAACAACCCTCATCACTGGTATTGAATTCATTTGCTTCTATAAATCAATCCTATGGCGTTCAAGTTGAAAATATGACTTTTTTAAACCAAGGCAAGCAGCGGTTGTTGCTTGACTTAGAACTGCATAATGAAGCGGCAGTTTATTATGGAGTAGGGATTGAACAAGGCGATCAAGATCTCAATCATCATGAGTTTAATGAACAATTGTATAGCTTTAAGCCTCGCTGGATGACCGAAATTGCCAGCCACTATTTTATTGGCGTGGGTGCTGACTTTATTTACACAAGTGCAGACAGTTTAGAATTAGTCGCAACAGAGGCACCTGTGGATTCAAATACCATTCTGCCCGATAATTTTAGTTCTGGCATTGTCGTCACCAGTATTTATGATTCAAGAGATTACCGTTTAAACGCGACAGAAGGGTGGTTATTTCAGGTTGATGCGGGATTATATCAAAATGATCAATTCGATTCGTTTTCTACTTATAATATTGAATTAGCGAACTATATAGACTTAGGTTCAACACCGGGTTTAGTCGCTTGGCAAGTTCAAGGGCATCTTACCAGTGGTGACGTACCTTGGAACTTATTACCCGATTTGGGTGGCTCTAATGCGATGCGGGGTTACATTAGAGGTCGCTACCGAGATGAGCAAATGATGATGGGGCAAGTTGAATATCGCTTACCAGTGTTCCAACGTTATGGCATGGTATTTTGGGGCGCTGTTGGTAGTGTCGCACCTAAAGTCAGTGAGCTAACCGATATGTTATTAACGGCCTACGGCACTGGATTTCGATTTAGAATTAAAGATAATATTAATTTACGTTTTGATGTCGGGGTGGGTGAAAATGAAACTAACTTCTACTTAAATGTGAATGAAGTTTTTTAAGCTAACACTATTTTTAAGGTAAGAGCAAAAAGTGAAAAGCTTTCTCTGATGATGACATTAATGGCGCAAATAAAACTTATGCTGACAAGATATTGCAATCTCAGCATGTCGACCAAAGCTTGTGTAATGGCCACTAGAATACTGATAATAGTCGGTCTTTCAAGTGGTTTACTGCACAGTAATAGCGTATTGGCGAGTGACGTTGAGCAAAAATGTCAGCGCAGCTTTGATTATTCTATTTATCTCAGTGGATTACATATGGGAGAAATGACTCGGACTGAGCACTGGCAGGGTAAATCTGCCGTTATCACCTCAAAAAGTAAAGCCAGCATTTTAGGTATTGGCACTCAATATCAACAGCGTACCGAGTTATCGTGGTCAACTGATCGCAACGAATGGTTAACCGATAATTTTCATCAACAGGTAACTGGTTTTCGCTCTCGAGACATGCGAGTGACTTTTGACAACCATGGCCTTAAATCTCGTGTTGATATTGATGGGGACATCGATAATTATGCATCAAAGACCATACCATTAAGAGATGTGGACACTTTGGCGATCCAAATACGTGAAAACGTGCTTCGAGGTCGACAGCAATTTGCGCTAATAAGGCAAGCCTCTGATGCGATTGAACCCTATCAGTTCTACGTTAAAGACAAATTAACCGCTACCATAGCGCCCTGGGGAGAAATACAGCTTATACCGGTTGAGCAAACAGGGGCTGAAGAGGTGACTTATTTTTTTGCGCCGAGCATGAATTATCAACTGGTAAAAGCCCATTATCACGGCATGATCCTGCAAGGTATTATTGAGCTGGATAGTTATGACGATTCTTGCGATACAATGACAAACAGTTAATCTTGAACTCGGGATATAAACGGTTATCAAATAGGTTAAATAGGTCAAATATTGTCATATTGGCTTATTTATCCCATCGTTTATCCCATCGTTTATCGCGAGTTGAGATTAGTTAACAAGCGTTAGATTGTCGTTGATGACGGGAGAGTCAATTTGATTAATTCGTTAGGATTGATCCGTTAGCGATTAATGCGTCAGGGATTAAGAGTGGTTCATGGTCGCTATGGATTGATAGTGTGAATTAGGAATTAGGTATTAGGTATTAGTCATTTAACCCATTCAATAATGGTCTTCTTTTCTGCACTATCCCTCTGACGCTAACCGTGTTCCTTTTCCCCTATGATGGATGGCATTTCTGTCACTAAGCATCCAGAAGCGCCTCGTCTATCTTAGACGATTTTAGCTGGTGAATATGGCCCCAATTTTTTATTGAGTCGATATAATCTGTTGCAAATATTTTCATTGGAGTGAATATGGCAAACGTGATTAACAAAGCCATTTTAAGCAGCCGTATGTTGTCGATAAATTGGGTGACCTATCATACTCATCATCAAGTGATGACCCATACCGATCCGGTGCAACAAGGTCGTTATTACAAACTGAACCTCGTAATAGTCCAACCTAAAGTGGGTGGGGTGTTTAGCTGTGCTAAATGCATAGTGAATTTATGGGGGCGGGTGTATTTATTTCGTCCTGATAAGTATGAGCATAACGTCACTAAGATTGAGTCTGGTAAACGGGTGTTGTTAAGCTTTGCCCTGAATATATAACGGGTGTTGAAGGGCTGATAGATTAACGGTCAAGAGCCCGTTTGGGATTAATCTGTAATTGTTGGGTTAATGCTGTTGTGAGTGTATGGCTGTCATTTACCGAAGCGTATTGTCGCTTAGCAACGACTTCGACTCCCTCAGTAGAGAGTTTGAGGTTTAAATCGCCATTAGGCACACAACAGCAGGGTAGGCACTCGTCGGATTTGAGTTCTGCAAGAGGCTCTGATAGGTAGTTTACTTCACCAGATATTACGGTGGTTTTACATGCGCCACAAAATCCGTTACGACATTCTGAAAACACGTTTACTTTTTTCGACTCAAGCGCTTCTAGTAAGCTTGAATGTTGGCCGTCAAATAAAATAATCGGCTGTCCTTTCAAGCTTACAATTGGCGATTTTTTGAAAAGTTTTTTATAGGTCAAAATCTAAAAACTCATCGCTATTTACAGAAGAATCGATTTGGCCAACAAGATAAGATGACACCTCTACTTCCTGTGGGGCCACTTGTACTGCATCACTTTCTAACCAATTTTTCATCCAGGGTAGTGGGTTAGACCGTTCTTCATAAGGCTGAGGCAAATGTACTGATTTCATTCTTTGGTTAGTAATAAATTCAACGTACTGACATAGGATCGGTTCATTTAGGCCAATCATTGATCCGTCTTTAAATAAGTATTTAGCCCACTCTTTTTCTTGTTCTGCTGCTTTGACGAACAAGTCATAAGCTTGTTGCTTACACTCAATAGCAATCTCTGCCATTTCTGGGTCGTCTTTGCCACCTTGCATCAAGGCGATAATATGTTGTGTCCCATTGAGATGTAACGCTTCATCACGGGCAATTAAGCGGATGATTTTGGCATTACCTTCCATAACACGACGTTCAGCAAAGGCAAATGAACAGGCAAAGCTGACATAGAAGCGGATAGCTTCTAAGGCGTTAACCGACATCATGCATAAATACAGTGATTTTTTCAGGATACGTGAATTAACGGTGATTTCTTCGCCGTCGATAACATGAGTACCTTCACCTAACAGGTTATTAATCTGGGTCAGTTTAATCAGATCATCGTAATAAGCGGCAATGTCACCGGCACGTTTCAATATTTCGTCATTTTGCACGATATCGTCAAACACCACGGATGGGTCATTGACAATATTACGAATAATATGAGTGTAAGAGCGTGAGTGAATCGTTTCAGAAAACGACCATGTTTCAATCCACGTCTCTAATTCTGGTAGCGATACCAATGGCAAAAATGCCACATTTGGTGAGCGGCCTTGAATAGAGTCAAGTAAGGTTTGATATTTCAGGTTTGACAGGAAAATGTGCTTTTCGTGTTCAGGTAAATCACCGAAATCAATTTTGTCACGGCTGACATCAACTTCTTCTGGACGCCAGAAAAAACTTAATTGCTTTTCAATCAGTTTTTCAAAGACTTCATATTTTTGTTGATCGTAGCGTGCCACATTAACTGATTGCCCGAAAAACATAGGTTCTTTGGTTGCATCGTTAGGTGTTTGACAAAATGTAGAGTAAGCCATTATTTAGGTGTCCTGAAAACGCATTTTTCACAAAGCGGGGATTATCCCCCGCTAAATAGAGATAAAGTGATGATTAGATTTTACACGCACCGCCGGCGCAGTCATCGTCTTCTTCTTCGACAGCAATAATGTCGTCAAACTGATCCGAAGCACCATCGCGTGTATTATGATAATACAATGTTTTAATGCCCAGTTTGTACACACTTAACAAGTCTTTTAGCAAGGTCTGCATTGGCACACGACCGCCTTCAAAACGGCTTGGGTCATAATTAGTGTTGGCAGAAATAGCTTGGTCAATAAACTTCTGCATTAAACCAACAAGTTGGATGTAACCATCGTTGTTTGGCATATTCCACAGCAGTTCGTACTTGTCTTTAAGCAGCTCAAAGTCTGGAACGACTTGCTTTAACTGGCCATCTTTACTGGCTTTCACGCTGATTAAGCCACGTGGTGGTTCGATACCATTGGTCGCGTTTGAAATTTGCGATGAGGTTTCTGACGGCATTAATGCTGACAAGGTTGAGTTACGTAAACCGTACTGTTTTATGTCGCTACGTAAACCTTCCCAATCCATGTGTAATGGTTCGTCACAAATCTTGTCTAAATCACGTTTATAGGTATCGATGGGTAAAATACCCTTCGAGTAGGTGGTCTCGTGAAATAACGGACAGGCACCTTTTTCTTTAGCTAAGTTCATTGACGCTTTCAGTAAATAGAACTGGATAGCTTCAAAGGTCTTATGGGTCAGGTTGTTTGCTGAACCGTCGGAATACTTTTTACCGTTTTTAGCTAAGTAGTTAGCAAAGTTAATCACACCAATACCAAGCGTACGGCGATTCATCGAGCTCGTTTGAGCCGCTTTTATTGGGTAATCTTGGTAATCAAGTAAGTTATCTAACGCACGTACCGCTAAATCAGCTAACGGCTCAAGTTCAGATAAGTCGGTAATCGCGCCTAAGTTAAGCGCTGACAAGGTACATAAGGCGATTTCACCGTCTGGATCGTCAATGTTAGTTAACGGCTTAGTCGGTAAGGCAATTTCTAAACACAAATTAGATTGCTTAATCGGCGCCACTTTAGAGTCAAATGGGCTGTGGGTATTACAGTGATCGACGTTTTGAATATAGATACGACCTGTAGAGGCTCGTTCCTGCATCATCAATGAAAACAGCTCAACGGCTTTAATCTGTTTTTTACGGATACTGCTGTCTTGTTCGTACTGCAAGTATAAACGTTCAAATTCTACTTGGTCTTCAAAGAAGGCATCATAAAGACCCGGCACATCTGATGGGCTGAACAAGCTAATGTTTTCGCCTTTGATTAAGCGTTGGTACATTAATTTGTTTAACTGTACGCCGTAGTCAAGATGACGTACACGGTTGTCGTCAACACCCCGGTTGTTTTTCAGCACTAATAGCGATTCAACTTCGAGATGCCATAACGGATAGAACAGCGTTGCTGCACCACCGCGTACGCCGCCTTGAGAACAAGACTTCACCGCTGTTTGGAAATACTTATAAAATGGTAAACAACCCGTGTGGAATGCTTCACCGCCGCGTATAGGGCTGCCTAATGCACGAATACGACCGGCATTAATACCAATACCAGCACGTTGGCTGACATATTTAACGATTGACGATGCCGTAGCATTGATTGAATCCAAGCTGTCATCACACTCAATCAATACACATGAGCTGAACTGACGAGTAGGCGTTCGTACACCGGCCATGATTGGCGTTGGCAGAGAAATCTTAAACAAAGACGTCGCGTCATAGAAATCTTTAATGTACTTCAAGCGGATTTCTTTTGGGTAACGCGCAAACAAACATGCGGCCACTAAAATATATAAAAACTGCGCGCTTTCATACATCTCATGGGTCACACGGTTTTGAACCAGGTATTTACCTTCAAGTTGCTTTACCGCGGCATAAGAGAAGTTCATGTCACGCCAGTGATCAATATAGCTATCAAGAATGTCTAATTCTTCACGGCTATAGTCAGCCATGATATGCATATCATATTTACCCATTTCGACTAACTTGGTGACATGGTCATATAATTTAGGCGGCTCAAATTGACCAAAAGCCTTTTTACGTAAATGGAATACGGCTAAACGCGCGGCCAAAAATTGGTAATCTGGGGACTCCGGAGAGATCAAATCAGCTGCGGCTTTTATAATCGTTTCATGAATGGCTTCTGTTGGAATGCCGTCGAAAAACTGCAGGTGAGATCGAAGTTCTACTTCAGATACTGAGACGTTTTTTAATCCATTGGCTGCCCAAGTGATCACGCGATGAATTTTATCTAAATCGATCGATTCACGTTCGCCGCTGCGCTTGGTGACTGTCATATTGCTATTCATTGAAGAGAGGCCTTGGTTCTATATCTAATCATGTGATCTGTTGTTGGATACCATGTAACTTGATTCGATCTGAATCAGTTACAAAACAATTCCATGTTAAACAATCAAGCTGAAAGTACTCACAACATGGTAGTAAAATACCAGTACATTCACTTATCGACTACGTCCTTGTAATGCAGGTGCGTAGTGTTTTGATTGCCAGTCACACACAAGATATGGTGTTATTTAAAATCTTAGATACAAGATAGTGAGGTTTGGGGATTTTTGCAAGCCACAATTTAATTAACTTCTTGTGGATAACTTGAGGATAAACGGTAGGGTTAGTGACAACTAACCCTAGAGCCCAAATTTATAAAGTGTTTTTGATAAATGATATTTTTTAAACCATCAAATAAGAAAGATTTGATCGCTAAAATAAACAGCGATCAAAAAATATTGCTGGTTTATAGGTTGATCTTTGGTTGATTTTGATCGTGTGACCAGAGATGATCAGCATACTAATCATTTATTCAAAAATATTGATTATTTACCCCAAAATGGTGCCAATTAACCGGTGACTCAAATACAACAAAATCGCCTTATTCAGTGAAAAATTGTTTCAGTGATGCACCGTGTTCAAATTGTCTGCCAGCAGGCCATGTGTCAGGTTTGTCAGTAGCGGACAAATATCCCCACAAGGCAACGCCACCCAACATACTCGCATTGTGGGCCGCAACTAAATCTCGTTCGGCATCTCCGAGGTATAAAATACTTTGAGGGGCAATGGCGATTTGTTGTGCGGCTAAAAACATCGGTGCGGTATGAGGTTTTGAATAACGGGTACTATCACCACTGATCATGGTTTTAAGTTTATCGGTTAAGCCCAGCTTTGCAACTAATGGCCGGGCAAATCGAGCCGGCTTATTGGTGACCACACCGTAAGGAATGGCTTGTGAATCTAACAGCGATAAGAGTTCGGGTAAGTCGTCGAACAAGCGGCTGTGATCGCCATTTATCTGGGCATAATAGCGAAGTAGTGCTTGCTGAATAGCAATTTGTACTCGTTCCTCGGCGTGCGGAATAGCCGTTTTAACTAAATATAAACTGCCGTGTGACGCCGCATGGCGCATCGTTTCAAGCGTTTGGACATTAAAACCGGCTTCGTCCAAACTGAGATTTAATGCTTGGACTAAATCAGGGGCTGTGTCGGCTAAAGTACCGTCTAAATCAAATAGTACCCCTTTTATATCTTGCTTATGCAAAGGCTAGCTCCTAACAAGAGTCAATAATAATAGAATCATGTATGCACCTTTATAGCGTTATTGGCAGGAAGTAACGCTACTCTGGTTCACATACATTAAAACGTTGAAAAGAGTCACCAGGATGATTAATCAATTTTTTGGGTGGCTATCATATAATTAACATCAACACTGTTAGTGTACTTAAACACTCCTGACAACGGGTTGTACGTAATCCCTAATGCATCCTTGCACAATAAGTCGGTATTATCGACTAATGCCATTAGTTCAGATGGACGAATAAACTTACTGTGGTCGTGGGTGCCAACCGGGAGCATTTTCAATAAATATTCAGCACCGATAATGGTCTGCAGGTATGACATCATATTGCGGTTAATGGTGGAGATAAACACAAAGCCATTGGGTTTAACCATGTCACAACATGCTTGGATAACCGATTGTGGATCGGGTACATGTTCGAGCATTTCCATGCAAGTCACCACATCGTAATACTCGCGGTGGCTATCGCTGTGTGCTTCGGCAGTTGTTTTAAGATAATTAACTGACACGCCAGACTCTAATGCGTGCAGTTTTGCCACTTCAAGCGGCTCAGTACCCATATCAATACCATCAACGTGGGCACCTAGGCGCGCCATGCTTTCGGATAAAATGCCGCCACCACAACCGACATCTAAGACTTTCTTATCGAAAATGCCGTCAGCGGTTTGGTCAATGTAGTTTAAACGCAGTGGATTAAGTAAGTGTAATGGCTTGAACTCACCATTGAGATCCCACCATGTTTGCGCCATGGCTTCAAATTTTGCGATCTCTAGCGGATCTACATTGGGTGTCGATTGTTCAGCATGTGACATAACTTAACCTAAGTGTTTAATGAAAGTATGGTCGCTATTATAGCGATAACCTTGGTGAATAGTAGTCAACAATGGCTTTCTCCGGTCACGCTTGCTCATAAAACATCCATTTAAGTGCGGTGGATTATCATTTTGTGCGCTTAAGTGCTTAAAGCATCAGCAAGTGGCGTTTTATTCTTGCTAAAATTTAGCCATATATTAGCCAACGAATAAACTAAATTATCTGAAAATGTTAGCTTTTTTGTAATTATTAATAGTGATAGAGCATTTGGCAGGTCTTAGTTCTGGCGACATTAAATATCTGTGTTAGAATGCCAAATCACGTTTTTAAGCTAGATAATAATATCTAAGTTTTATTGTCAGCTCACTTTAGGGGAACGCGCAGTTTATGACTGATCTGGCATCATCTATTTCGCCAATTAACATCGAAGACGAACTTAAGAATTCTTACCTTGATTACGCAATGAGCGTAATTGTAGGTCGTGCATTACCTGACGTCCGTGACGGTTTAAAACCCGTTCACCGTCGGGTATTGTTCGCCATGAGCGAATTAAAAAACGATTGGAACAAACCATATAAAAAATCCGCTCGTGTCGTTGGTGACGTAATTGGTAAGTATCACCCCCATGGTGATACCGCTGTATACGATACAATTGTACGTATGGCGCAACCGTTCTCGCTACGCTACACATTAGTAGACGGACAAGGAAACTTTGGTTCGGTCGATGGTGACTCTGCTGCGGCGATGCGTTATACCGAAATTCGTATGCAAAAGTTGGCGCATTCATTATTAGCGGACCTTGAAAAAGAAACCGTTGATTTTGTGCCTAACTATGACGGCACAGAGATGATCCCTGCGGTATTACCAACACGCGTACCGAACCTATTAATCAATGGTTCATCTGGTATTGCAGTCGGTATGGCCACTAACATTCCACCTCACAACTTAACAGAAGTAGTGAAAGGCTGTTTGGCGTTAATCGACGATCCAAGTTTATCGATTGAACAGTTAATGGAATACATTCCAGGTCCAGATTTTCCAACGGCAGCATCAATTAACGGTCGCAAAGGCATTATTGATGCTTACAACACCGGTCGTGGCCGCGCTATCATGCGCTCTAAAGCTGACATTGAAACGGAAGAGAATGGTCGTGAACGTATTATTGTTCATGAAATTCCATATCAAGTTAACAAAGCCCGTTTGATTGAAAAAATTGCCGAGCTTGTAAAAGATAAGAAATTAGAAGGTATCAGTGGCCTACGCGATGAGTCTGATAAAGACGGTATGCGTATTGTTATTGAAATCAAACGCGGTGAAGTGGGTGAGGTTGTACTAAACAACTTATATTCTCAAACACAAATGCAGTGTTCTTTTGGTATCAACATGGTGGCATTGACGAACGGTCAGCCTAAGCTGTTTAACCTTAAAGAAATGCTTGAGTGTTTTATTCTTCACCGTCGTGAAGTGGTTACGCGCCGTACCGTATTTGAACTGCGTAAAGCCCGCGACCGTGCTCATATTCTTGAAGCACTCGCCATTGCACTGGCTAACATCGATCCGATTATTGCGTTAATTAAAGCCTCTCCTACACCTGCTGAAGCCAAAGCTAAATTAGTGGCACAAGGTTGGGTGTTAGGTAATGTACAAGGCATGCTTGAAAAAGCGGGCGATGATGCTGCGCGTCCAGAATGGTTAGAACCACAGTATGGCATCCGTGATGGTCAGTACTATTTAACCGAGCATCAAGCACAAGCGATTCTTGAATTACGTCTGCACCGTTTAACCGGTCTAGAACATGACAAGATTCTAGCTGAATATGAAGAGCTTTTAGTTCTGATTGCGGGTTTGTTATTCATTCTTCGTACTCCATCGCGTTTGATGGAAGTGATTAAAGAAGAACTAGAAGAAATTCTTGAGCAATACGGTGATGAACGTCGCACGATTATCAACGCTAATGAAATTGATATGAGTCTTGAAGACTTAATCAATGAAGAAGACGTTGTCGTGACCTTATCTCACTTAGGTTATGCAAAATACCAAGTCTTGTCTGACTACCAAGCACAGCGTCGTGGTGGTAAAGGCAAAGCGGCAACTAAAGTAAAAGATGAAGACTTTGTTGAAAAGTTATTGGTGGCAAACACCCATGACACGATTCTCTGCTTCTCTGACTTTGGTAAAATGTATTGGTTAAAAGTGTATCAATTACCATTAGCGAGTCGTACTGCTCGTGGACGTCCTATTGTTAACTTATTACCACTTTCTGACGGTGAGCACATTACGGCAATTCTGCCGGTACGTGAATATGCTGATGATAAATTTATCATCATGGCAACAGCGCATGGCACGGTTAAGAAAACAGCATTAACAGCTTACAGCAACCCACGTTCAAACGGGATTATTGCTGTAAACCTAAAAGACGGTGATCAATTAATTGGCGTCGATATTACTGACGGCAGTAACGACATTATGTTGTTCTCTAATGTAGGTAAAGTGGTTCGCTTTAATGAGAAAGCGCGTGATTCTGAAACCGGTGAAGTGAAGATTGATGCTGAAACGGGCGAAGAAATCATTGCGCTACGCCCAATGGGCCGTACTGCAACCGGTGTTCGTGGTATTAAGCTTGATGCGGGCCAAAAAGTGGTATCGTTAATAGTGCCTAAAGTTGACGGTGCGATTTTAACCATAACTGAAAACGGTTACGGTAAACGTACCGAGTTGGATGAATACCCAGCGAAGAGTCGCGGCACTAAAGGTGTGGTATCGATTAAGGTAAGCGAGCGTAATGGTGAAGTAGTCGGTGCCGTTCAAGTTGGCACTTTTGACGAAATCATGTTGATCAGTAATAAAGGCACCTTAGTGCGAACGCCTGCTGAAGGCGTATCAATTATTGGTCGTAACACTCAAGGTGTGACTATCATCCGTACAGCTGAAGACGAGAAAGTTGTTGGTTTACAGCGTATTGAAGAGATTCAAACTGAAGAGTTGTTAGACGAAGAAGGCAATGTTATTCCAGTAAGCGATGTTATCGATGCTGAAGTGACCGATGCTGAATCAACTGATGATGTTGAATCAACTGATCCAGACGATGCCAAAACCGGAGCAAACGAACAAGAGTAATTTATTACCCTTGTTGTCAATTTCTCCTCGAACGGGCGCCTTAATGGCGCCCGTTTTATATTACGGAATAAATTTCATCAAAATAGGTAAATAAAGGCCTATTCATCACCCCGTAAAATCCTTATTATTACGGTTAACTTGTTATTGTCTATATTGATTATTTGTCAAAGGAGTTGTTTGTGAGCGCAATTTATAATTTCTGTGCTGGACCGGCCATGTTACCTCAAGCTGTGATGCAAAAAGCACAACAGGAATTAATTGATTGGAATGGCCTAGGCGTCTCCGTGATGGAAATCAGTCATCGCAGTAAAGAGTTTATTGCACTGACCGAGCAAGCAGAGGTCACACTACGCAAGTTGATGAACATCCCTAAAAACTATCATGTGTTATTTATGCATGGTGGTGGCCGCGGCCAATTTTCTAACGTAGTGAATAACTTCTTGGGTGATAACGGTCGGGCGCTTTATTTAGTCAGTGGTCAATGGTCGTCGTCAGCGGTGACAGAAGCGCAAAAACTGGTGGGTGAGCAACATATTGACAGCATCAATATTGTTGAACAGATCAATGGTCTTAACCAGGTAACATTACCCGACTTAAGCACAATCAAGAAAGACTATCGTTATGTGCATTATTGCTCAAACGAAACCGTTGATGGCATCGAAATTTTTGAAGAGTTAACGAGCCCTTGGCCCATCGTTGCTGATTTATCATCAACCATCATGTCCCATGAAATTGATGTCAGCAAATACGGACTCATTTATGCTGGCGCGCAAAAGAACATTGGCCCATCTGGCTTGTCGATTGTGATCGTGCGTGACGATATGCTTAAACTTCCAAGCCTACCGCAGTCATCAATAATGGATTATCGCGTGGCGGTTGAATATGGCTCAATGTTTAATACCCCACCAACGTTTGCTTGGTATTTAGCCTCTGAAGTGTTTGCCTGGTTAGCGGCTAATGGTGGTGTGAGTGCGATGGCTCAATTGAACCAACAAAAAGCGGCGTTACTGTATCATTGTATCGACAATAATCCGTTTTATAAAAACGGCGTCGCACTTAATAACCGCTCACGTATGAACGTGACCTTCCAATTAGTGAATGATGCGTTAAACAGTGAGTTTTTAGTTCAAGCAGAGCAGGTAGGATTAATGGCATTAAAAGGTCATCGTAACGTAGGCGGTATGCGTGCCAGTATTTATAACGCCATGCCGCTAGCCGGCGTGCAAGCCCTGGTTGACTTTATGAATAACTTTGCTGTAAAGCACCATCAAGCCTAACTAACCTTAACCTTGGTTCAGCAATAAAAAAGCGAATGCCGACCAGCATTCGCTTTTTTATGTGGAGAATAAATGACGTGTTGATTAGATGTATAGCAACTTCAGTTAAACACTATTGATAAGTAGGCTTGAGTTTGCAGCGCAGTAAAGTATGACCCAGGCCGATGTTGTCGATGTCTTGATCAACATACAGTCCAGCTTCAATGATCATGTTAAGCATATCTTTACTGTGGTACATCCGACTATTTCCATTGGCAATAGCAGTAAAATACAAAGACGTTGCGTTAACACAATAGGCACCAGCTTCATGGGGTTGCCTGTCCCAATATGTCTCTAAAATACAAAGTTCACTATCAGGTTTCATCGCTGCCACAGTGCGCTTAAGAATAATCCTTATTTGTTGTTTAGAAAAACAATCTAAAAATTGACTCATCCAATATAAATCACCCTCTTGGCAAAAAGGCTTTTCGCTATCGAGTAAATCTGTTTCAAAGGGATGAACGCGATCTGCAACCAACTGTGTTTGTGCATTTTTCATTGCCACAACAAGTTGCCCCGGTAAATCCATAATAGTGACGTGGACGTTTTTATTATAATGGGTGCAGGCAAATGCCCATTTACCGGTATTGCCACCCACATCAACAATATGCGCCGGCTGTGACTTAAATATTAATGGTAATAGGCTGTCAAAAGCATGATCTGAATAGTAATGATCAAACTCAAACCAGCTTTTTTTAGTTTGTTCTGGTAGTTGGCTTAAGCCCGGGTAAATAGTGTCCCAATCGCCAAAGTGTTTAAGCCCTATTGCTTTGCCTTGCTTAAGTGAATCTTCAAGCTCAAACAAGCCTTGATAACAAACATCATGGATGAAGTTTAGGTTTTTTGCGGCCATATCATCATGGAGTAAAAAATAGCCAGTTTTATCGAGGCGGTAATGATTATCTTTACACCAAAAAATGCCCATGCTTAATCCCATATCAAGCAAGACATGAATGGCATATTCAGACAACTCGGAATCTTGGGTAAGCTGAACTAGGCTAATACCTTTCTCACCAACCTCATCAACTTTGGTGAGTAAATCAAATTGACTTAAGCAACGTGCGACTTGAAAACTGACCGGTGCAAACGCTATTTTTTGTGCTTCAAACTTAGCATCAAAAGCAGATATTTTTTTGGGAGATTGATAAAAAGACATTAGTGGTGTTAACTCAACGAAGGCGGTGATATTAATTCAATTCTATCAAAGTAATGTGAATAAGGTTTTGAGCTACTTCTAGTTTTTGTTTTGTGACAAGTTCACAACCGTAATAATGATTTATCGAGCCCCCTCAAGGTTAAAGGTTAACATTGAGAGTTCCGCAAAACAGACTTCATCTATGCTAAACGTTTCCACTGGATAGGTTTTTTTTGCATTCACAACATCAAACGTTATAGACCTTTTCTACTGCTGACTCGGTACTTTTATGGGTAAAACCTTCCCTTATGAAAAAAACAGCGGTGGTTAATTCGCTCAAATAAAAGGGAAGGTATGATGGACTTAGCCCACTTAGCTCATTTATCTCACCATTCTCATTTAGCTCAGTAAGCCGAACACAATGGCGGTCATTGACAATAAACCCGTAATGACGACGAAGATGTTGCTCACTCGTCCTCGGTAGGCTTTCAGAGCCGGCACCTTATGTATTGCATACATTGGCATAATATACAAAATAGCAGCAATAACGGGGCCACCAAGCGCCTCGATCATGCCAAGTATACTTGGGTTGATAATCGCCACGGCCCAAGTAGTAATAAACATAAATCCTAAGATAAATTTATCCAATTTGTGACTGTTTTCTGGCTTGCCGCTATTGGGTAATTGCTTAGTAATAATGCCTTTTAAGCCTTCGGTAGCCCCCATATAGTGGCCGAAGAAAGATGAAATAATGGCGATGAAAGCAATCACAGGTGCAACATAGCTGATAAAACCACTTTCATGAACGTTGGCAAGATAAGACAGGATCGGTAGGTTATCGGCTTTTGCTTCTAACAATTGCACCGGTGTTAAGGACAATACACAGGAGAATACGAACAACATCACGAATCCCACTAGCATGATGGTAGTATTGCGTAGTATGACATCGGCCTTGTGGGAGGCATTGGCGCCGTGTTCTTTTTTGAGCGAAACCGAGAACTGGGAGATAGCAGGCGAGTGGTTAAAGGCAAACACAAGCACTGGAATAGTTAACCAGACGGTACCAAGAAAATTAGTGGCCGAAGGCACAACCATAAGAGCATCAAACTTCCAGTCTGGTATTAAATACAATGACATGAAAGCGAGGATCGCGACTAGGGGATAGACTAATATCCGCGTTACAGAGAGCATAAACTTTTCACCTGCGACCATCACAGACATCATGCATAAGATCAGCATGCCCGAAAGTAGCCAGCGCGGAATAGCACTTATTTTATCGATAATTTGCACCCCAGCATCTGTTAATGCTGGCGCACCGTTCTGCAACATTCTTGGGACTTCGGTAAACACGCCTAATTGATTAATAATGAAACTGTCGACGGTATTAGTGATCCCAACGCCGTAGATTAACACAATGGGATAAATGGCTAAAAAATACAGTAAGGTAATGGCTTTACCCGCCCCAATACCAAAATGTTCTTCTACTACCTGAGTGATGTCACTGTCAGCAATGGCGGATGAACATAGAAAACGGGATAGACCACGGTGAGCAAGATAGGTCATAGGGCCAATCATTAGCACCATTAAGACCAATGGCCAAAAGCCACCCATTCCCGCATTGATAGGTAAAAATAAAATTCCGGCACCGACGGCCGTGCCAAACAAGCTCAACATCCAGGTTGTATCCTGACGTGACCAGCGTGTATCTGAAACAACGACAGACTCGGGGATCTCTTGTGCACTTATGGCTTCATTTTGCATAGCTGATTCACCTTGACAACATGTTAAATTCTGCGTCAGGGTACATATTCCTATGGGATATTAGGTATTTACACAGGCATAATATAATAATGTTTAAATATTGGGAGCTATATCCCGATGAGGGAACATTAAATACGACAAGCAGCTTCAATTCATCTACAACCATCACCTACAGATTTAACCGTGCCGTCACCTAAGCACTGCATCGAAAAATATTCATAGTGATTATGATCGGCATTTGGAAGTCATTCATCTCAACTCGGGATAATAAACGTTTATCAAAAAGCCCTTTATTTGGCGATTGAAGTTATCTTGATTTACTATAGGCCAGCGATTGACGCCGCTATGAATACGAGAATACGCCTTGTGAGCAACATAATTGGCAAGCTTGATATTGATGATTTGAAAAGCTATTGATACCTATCAGTTAATCCTATCTCTTATGCCAAGTTGAGATTAACTAATGGATGATGAGTTAACTATAACGAAAGGTTTGTAAACGCTGCCTACGCTGCCTACATTCGATAACATAAATTGCCTATGTTTGGATTTATTTGTCATCAGCTGAACGGGTTAACATCTAGGTCAGTAAGCGATCCTTGGCAAGTCTATTTGAGTAAACTGAGCAACAAAAAGGTCGCAATAAGCGACCTTTTTATTGATTTTTTCTACTTATACTAACGCTTATCAAAATGGGTTTTTGTTATAATACTGCCGCAATAGATTTAGCTAAATAATCAACATTGGTTTGGCTAATACCGGCAATACTGATCCGGCTTGAGCCGACCATGTACACACTGTATTGCTGTTTAAGTATGGCCACTTGTTCAGGGTTAACCCCTAAGAATGAAAACATGCCTTTTTGACGGGCGATAAAACTAAAGTCGCGGTCAACACCATTGGCGGCTAATTGTTCAACCAACATAGTTCGGTTGCCGTTAATACGGTCGCGCATCACTTTGAGCTCAGCTAACCATTGCTGTTTAAGCGCTGGCGAGCCTAAGATGGTTTCAACAATCGCCGCGCCATGGGCAGGGGGCATTGAGTAAATACAGCGAATAACATATAACATTACCGACAGTGCTACGTTAGCCGTTGTACTGTCTTTAGCGACAATGGAACAGGCGCCAATACGCTCACGGTACAAACCAAAGTTTTTTGAGCAAGAGCTGCATAAAATCATGCTTTCTACTGCCGCAGCCATTTGGCGCACGCCGTAGGCATCTTCATCTACGCCGTCACCAAAGCCCTGGTAAGCCATGTCAATTAATGGCGTAAAACCTTGCTTAACCGTAACCTTAACCACTTCATCCCATTGATCGGTGCTTAAATCCATGCCGCTTGGGTTATGACAACATGCATGAAATAACACCACGTCATCTTTATCTATGGTGTTTAACTTCGCTAGCATTTGATCAAATTTAAGTGTTTTGTTGTCGTAGTCATAGTATGGATAGGTTTTAACTGTAATGCCTGCGGCTTCAAATAAACCCGTGTGGTTGGCCCATGTTGGGTCGCTTACCCATAACACTGCGTTAGGATTACAACGCTTAATAAAGTCAGCTGCCACGCGCAGGGCACCAGTTCCGCCTGGCGTTGATACCGTGCGAACGCGATCGGCCAGTAATACACTGTGGCTGGCACCAAAGGCTAATTCGCCCATGAGTTGATTAAATGGTGCTGAGCCTGTTGGTCCTATGTACACTTTTGTTGTTTCGGTGTCTAAACGGATTTTTTCGGCAACTTTTACGCAATCTAAAATAGGTGTGTGGCCAACAGGGTCTTTATAAACACCCACACCTAAATCGACTTTATTGGGATGCTTGTCTGCGCGATATTGTGTCAATAGGCCTAAAATCGGATCGGCTGGCATCGCGGTTAATGAATTAAACATGGATTGACCTTCTTATTTTAAAGTTACACGCATTAGAGCGAAACAAGATACAGGAACTTGGCTTTAGCATAACGTGAATTATACCAATAAAGAACTGCTAAATCAGCCTTATTAGGTCTTACATTGCTAAGCCCTAATTAATCTGGGCAACTAAATCAGACCGTCATTAATGGTCTGAACTGTGCAGATTTGTCGAGAAAAACCTAACTAAAGTTAAAAAATTTCAACTTGAGCATAAAAGTCACCTAAAACATAAAATAACGGTTGAATCCTTGGCGACAATCAGTAACGTAAGCACTATGAAACATTATGAAGTCGATTACTGAGGTTGTTGAGCTGTCGAAGCACCTTTACTCCAATAGATGTTGCAGCGTTTGAGGCCATTTTCTATAAGGCGGAGTTTATGACGTGTTGTTCTAGAGGTGTAACGCTAACGCAGTAAAAAGAAGCCACTGACACAGCCCAAGTTCGGCTAAACGGGCTTGCTTATTTGTAAGCGAGAAGTTTGTAAGCGAGAAGTTTGTTGCAAGGTATTAGCGTAGAATGACTAAGCATCACACCTTACGCCGCATTCTTATATACGCGCTAACCCGTTTATCCCGAACGAATTGGACTGCCAAAGATTAAATTGATCCTACCAAACTGTATCGAAACATTGCCTTTTACATCAGCCTAAGTTCACGAGGTGATGTAAGGCTTATTTTATCCGGTGAAGCCTTTTACTCATCTGTCGGTCTGTAGACGTTCAATGAGTGCAACACAAAGAAGAGTATTAATGAAACAACTGCGTCTTGACCATATTACCCGCATGAATGGCGAAATTAACATTCCTGGCTCAAAAAGTATTTCAAATCGTGCCTTGCTATTAGCCACGTTGGCCAAAGGCACGACTACGCTAACGAACTTACTCGATTCTGATGATATCCGTTATATGTTGGCGTCGTTAAAACAACTTGGGGTAAATTATCGTCTATCGAATAACAATACCGTTTGTGAGCTCGAGGGAATGGGATCGCCACTGAATAGTGAACAAGCTCAAAGCCTGTTTCTTGGTAATGCAGGCACTGCCATGCGTCCGTTGTGTGCGGCATTAACCTTAGGTCATGGCGAATTTACCTTAACCGGTGAGCCTCGAATGGAAGAACGTCCTATTGGTGATTTAGTTGATGCGTTACGTCAACTTGGCGCCGATGTGACTTATCTTAAAAACGATGGTTTTCCGCCATTAACCATCAAGGCTAAAGGATTAAACGGCGGTGATGTTGAGATTGCGGGTAACTTATCAAGTCAATTCTTAACTGCGCTACTGATGGTGGCACCACTGACCAAAGACAGTGTGAACATTACTATTAAAGGTGAGCTTGTTTCTAAGCCTTATATTGATATTACTATTTCGTTGATGGCCAAGTTTGGTGTCAAGGTGATTAATCATGATTACGCCCGTTTTGAAATTCCATCAGGACAACAATACGTGTCGCCTGGCAAAGTCTTAGTTGAAGGCGATGCCTCATCGGCGTCTTACTTTTTAGCTGCTGGCGCGATCCAAGGTGGTGAAGTTAAAGTAACTGGCGTTGGCCGTTTAAGTATTCAGGGTGATGTTAAGTTTGCCGATGTATTAGCTGAAATGGGCGCAGACATAGAGTGGGGCGATGATTACATTATTGTCCGTCAATCGACCTTAACGGGTATCGACATGGACATGAACCACATTCCTGATGCGGCGATGACCATTGCAACCGCAGCCTTGTTTGCTAAAGGCGTTACCTCTATTCGCAACATTTATAACTGGCGCATTAAAGAAACTGATCGTTTAGCCGCCATGGCAACTGAGTTACGTAAAGTGGGTGCAACGGTTGATGAAGGTCATGATTATATTACCATTACGCCGCCAGCTGTATTAAATACCGCTGCGATTGATACCTATAACGATCATCGTATGGCGATGTGTTTTTCAATATTGGCCTTTGCCGATTGTGGTATCACCATTAACGATCCAGACTGCACATCAAAAACATTCCCGGATTATTTTGCACAATTTGCACAACTGGCAAAATAACACCACATCGACAGATTAAAACACGGCCTTTAACACCATTAAAGGTCGATCTTGGTTTTAATAACCGAAAATTCATCAGTAATTAACATTTATTTGTTATACAATTCGCGCGCTTATTTTGATGAACCCTCGTATGTTTTCAGGGAAGATAGATTATTTTCGGAGCAAATTATGTCAGAACGATCTCCAGTGATCACAGTTGATGGCCCTAGCGGTGCAGGGAAAGGGACAATATGTCAATTATTGGCACAGCATTTAGGATGGCATTTATTAGACAGTGGTGCGATTTATCGTGTTTTAGCCTTAGCCGCTATTCATCATGATGTTGAGCTAGAAAACGAAGAAGCACTGACCTTATTGGCTGCACACCTTGATGTCCAATTTTTAACGGGCAGCCAGACTGATGCCATTAAAGTGGTCCTCGAAGGCGAAGACGTTACCACGACCATTCGCTCACCAGAATGCTCAAATGCTGCCTCTAAAGTGGCGGCATTACCGCGTGTACGTGAGGCATTATTACGTCGCCAACGGGCATTTTGTGCCGCTCCAGGCTTAGTTGCCGACGGACGCGACATGGGTACCGTGGTCTTTTCTAAAGCACCAGTAAAAATATTTTTAACTGCGTCTGCTGAAGAACGGGCGCAAAGACGCTATAATCAGTTGCAGGACAAAGGCTTCGATGTTAAAATCGACCGCCTTTTAGCTGAAATTATCGAGCGAGACGACCGTGATACCAATCGCGCCGCTGCGCCTTTAGTCCCAGCTAATGATGCACTTGTTATTGATACAAGCGGCATAGGCATAGAAGATGTATTGAAGCAAGTGCTTGAATACGTTAGACAAAAAATTACTGTCACGTAACCGAATCCTCGTTTATTGTGCAGTAGGTGTTTGTGTTAAGGATGACACGAATAATATTACTAGACTCCACATCTAGGATGGATGGTGGTTTTATATAATGAAGTAACCTAAAACATGACTGAATCTTTTGCTGATCTATTTGAACAATCCCTTGAAACTTTAGAGTTCCGTCCAGGTTCTATCGTTCGTGGTACAGTTGTTGCCATTGAAAACGGTATGGTACTTGTTGACGCCGGCCTTAAGTCTGAAAGTCCAATCAATGCTGACGAATTCAAAAACGCACAAGGCGTTTTAGAAATTCAAGTTGGTGATGAAGTTGACGTAGCCCTTGACTCTGTTGAAGATGGCTTTGGTGAGACTCAATTGTCTCGCGAAAAAGCTAAGCGTCATGAAGCTTGGATCGTTCTAGAAAAAGCGTACGAAGATGCTGAAACTGTAATCGGTATCATCAATGGTAAAGTTAAAGGTGGTTTCACTGTTGAATTAAACGGTATCCGTGCCTTCTTACCAGGTTCTCTAGTTGACGTGCGCCCAGTTCGCGACACCGCTCACTTAGAGTACAAAGAATTAGAATTCAAAGTTATCAAGCTTGATCAGAAGCGCAACAACGTTGTTGTTTCTCGTCGTGCAGTTATCGAATCTGAAAGCAGTGCTGAACGTGATACTCTTCTTGAGAATCTACAAGAAGGTCAAGCTGTTAAAGGTATCGTTAAAAACCTTACTGACTACGGTGCATTCGTAGACTTGGGTGGTGTTGACGGTCTTTTACATATCACAGATATGGCTTGGAAACGTGTTAAGCACCCATCTGAAATCGTTAATGTTGGTGACGAAATCAACGTTAAAGTACTTAAATATGACCGTGAGCGTACTCGCGTATCATTAGGTCTTAAGCAACTTGGCGAAGATCCATGGTTAGAAATCAGCAAGCGCTACCCAGAAAGCACACGTCTTACTGGTCGCGTAACTAACTTAACTGACTACGGTTGCTTCGTAGAAATCGAAGAAGGCGTTGAAGGTTTAGTTCACGTTTCTGAAATGGATTGGACTAACAAGAACATTCACCCATCTAAAGTTGTTAACTTAGGTGATGAAGTTGAAGTGTTAGTACTAGACATTGACGAAGAGCGTCGTCGTATTTCTCTAGGCCTGAAACAGTGTAAAGTTAACCCATGGGATGACTTCGCAACTCGTTACAACAAAGGCGACAAAGTATCTGGTAAGATCAAGTCAATCACTGACTTCGGTATCTTTATCGGTCTTGACGGTGGAATCGATGGTCTTGTTCACTTATCTGATATTTCTTGGAACGGTACTGGCGAAGATGCAGTATCTGAATACAAGAAAGGCGACGAAATCCATGCAGTGGTTCTTTCAGTAGACCCAGAGCGTGAGCGCATCAGCTTAGGTGTTAAGCAAACTGAAGATGATCCATTCAACGCATACTTAGCTGACAAGAAGAAAGGCACCGTAGTTCACGGTACTGTTTCTGCTGTTGACGCAAAAGGTGTTACAGTTGAATTGGCTGAAACAGTTGAAGGTTATATCCGTGTAGCTGACATCTCTTCAGAACGCATCGAAGATGCATCTACTGTATACTCAGTAGGTAATGCAATCGAAGCTAAGTTCATGGGTGTAGATCGTAAGAACCGTTCTATCAGCTTATCTATCAAAGCGAAAGATGAAGCTGAACAGAAAGAAGCGATTGCTACTTTGAACAAGCAAGATGAAGTTGTAATGAGCAGCGCAATGGCTGAAGCTTTCAAAGCGGCTCGTAAGTAATCGAAAATCGTCTGTTGTATGGGGAATTCCTCCCCATTAGGCGACTGTGTTTGGCTTGATAATATGGGATAGCTAAGATGACAAAATCTGAACTTATCGAAAAACTCGCCACTAGGCAGTCGCAACTGTCGGCGAAGGAAGTGGAAAGTGCAATCAAAGAAATGTTGGAGCAAATGGCAACAACATTAGAAACCGGTGATCGTATAGAAATCCGCGGATTTGGTAGTTTTTCACTTCACTATCGTGCACCACGTATGGGTCGTAATCCAAAAACAGGCACCTCTGTTGATTTGGAAGGCAAGTATGTACCGCACTTTAAGCCGGGTAAAGAACTGCGCGAACGTGTCGATGTTGTTAATACTTGATTAATGACTGAATAAAAAGCCTCCTTTTGGAGGCTTTTTTATATCTAATGACAGTCAATGCTGGTCAGCCCAGTAAATTTCTTGGATAATCATTATATTGATACACCTTCATGGAGAATAGCGTGAGATCATTTATTGTTGTTGTACTCGTTGGATTGTTGTTTGTTTTAGCTTTATTATTTGGTGCTAAAAATGAACAAGTCGTCACTTTAAGTTACTTTATTGCTGAAGGGCAATATCGTTTGCCTATAGTACTTGCCGTGGTCTTTTTCTGCGGGTTTATTCTCAGCTGGATATTTGCAAGCTACCACATCATTAAGCTAAAACTTGCGTTGCGTAAAAGTAACAAAGCCCTTAAAAAGTTTACCGCTGTAGAGGCAACCAGTGTTGCTTTAACGCCTAAGGATCAAGTCGTCTAGTATGCTAGAAATCTTGTTCTTGTTATTGCCTATCGCTGCCGGTTACGGATGGTACATGGGACGACGCAGTATTCGTCATAGCGATAGCCAGCAGAGTAAAAAATTAAGCCGAGATTATTTTACTGGGTTTAACTTTTTACTGTCTAACGAGTCTGATAAAGCGGTTGATTTATTTATCAGCATGCTTGATGTTGACGATGAAACCATCGACACCCATTTATCGTTAGGTTCGTTATTTCGTAAACGGGGTGAAGTAGACCGTTCAATACGTATCCATCAGAACTTGATTGCCAGGCCCAGCTTGACCAACGAGCAACGTGACATCGCGATGATGGAGTTAGGTAAAGATTATATGGCCGCTGGGTTTTATGACCGCGCCGAAGAAATCTTTAGCAACTTAGTCAGTCAAGATGACCACAGTGAAGAATCAGAAACACAACTTCTGTTAATCTACCAAGTGACTAAAGAGTGGCAAAAGGCCATCGATATCACTAAGCGTCTACCTCGAAAACGCCAACAAGTGCTTAAACACACCACGGCACATTTTTATTGTCAATTAGCTGATGAAGCCAATAACGACGCTGACAAAATCAAAAAATTGCACCAAGCGATTAAACAAGACGCTCAATGCGGTCGGGCTTGGTTAACCTTAGCTAAAATTTATCTTGATGCTGGTCAGTTTGAGTTATGCAAGCAGGCGATCCAACAGCTGAAATTGGCCGATATTGATTTATTTGCTGATGCCGTTTCAATTGCAAAGCAAGTGTATCGAGACACCCAAGATCCAGAAGGTTTTAACGAACTGCTTGCAGAGGCCATTGCCGACGGCGCAGGTGCCAGTGTGGTTATCGCACTTGCCGAGCACAAAATAAGCCTTAATCAACATCAAAGTGCTGAAACCATGATGCTCGATAACTTATATCATCATCCGACCATGAAAGGGTTTCAGCATTTAATGCAATTGCACATTAAACAAGCTGAAGATGGCCAAGCGAAACAAAGTTTATCTATGCTCGAACAGCTTGTTGAACAACAAATTAAATTCCGTCCTAGTTACCGCTGTATTGCCTGCGGTTTCCCCTCTCACGGTTTATATTGGCATTGTCCATCATGTAAACAGTGGGGCAGCATCAAACGGATCAAAGGGCTCGACGGTGAATAATTTTATCATTACCATTTAGATACCCTATAATAAAGGCATTAAAATAAGCTATGGCCGCTGGAGTTCCAATGACGAAGAAATCAATTGTAGTCGCCCTCGATTATCATAATAAAAATGACGCATTGACCTTTATTGATAAACTTGACCCAGATATGTGTCGTCTAAAAATCGGCAAAGAGATGTTTACGTTATTCGGGCCAGATCTGGTTAACGATATCCATAATCGTAACTTCGATTTATTCCTAGATTTGAAATTCCATGATATTCCCAATACGGTGGCAAAAGCCGTTACCGCCGCCGCTGATCTAGGCGTGTGGATGACTAACGTGCACGCCAGCGGAGGGCTTGCCATGATGCAGGCCGCTAAACAAGCTTTGGTGCCATTTGGTCAAGATGCACCATTGTTGATAGCCGTTACCGTATTAACATCAATGTCAGATGAAGACTTAGTCTTACTTGGCATCAATGTCCCTGTATTTGAACATGTATTGCGCTTAGCAAAACTGACTCATCAAGCTGAGTTAGATGGGGTTGTGTGCTCCGCTCAAGAAGCTAAATTGCTTAAATCATCATTTGGACAAGACTTTACCTTAGTGACACCGGGTATTCGTCCCGCAGGCAGTGATACTGGTGATCAACAGCGTGTCATGACGCCACAACAAGCTATTACAGCGGGGTCAGATTATTTGGTGATTGGTCGACCAATTACTCAAGCTGTGGATCCATTAGCAGCGCTTAAGGCTATTTATCAATCACTGCATGTTTGAGCCGTTCTTGTTGTAAAAGCATCATTGAAAAAGTTATATTTTCTGTCTATGTCGTCAGCAAAATAGACTTATCTACATCAACAAAAACACACAGAAATAAGGGATGACTATGTCTGATAACACAAGGTTTGATAACACAAGGTTTGATTACACAGGTAAAAATGTGGTGGTGGTGGGTGGCACCTCTGGCATTAATCTGCAAGTTGCCATTCAATTTGCAAAAGCCGGCGCGAATGTTGCCGTTGCGAGTCGCAGTCTTGATAAAGTAAACGCTGCGGTTGCGTTACTCAATCAAGCTAATCCCAGAGCGAATCATTTAGGCGTGAGTTTTGATGTACGTGACAACGATGCGTTAACCATTGGCTTTGATAAAATCGCCGCTACATATGGGCACATTGATGTACTGGTAAGTGGCGCGGCGGGTAATTTCCCAGCCAGTGCAGCAAAGTTATCTAATAATGGTTTTAAATCAGTTATTGATATTGATTTAATTGGCAGTTTTCAAGTATTAAAACAAGCCTATCCACTGTTATCACGTCCCAACGGCAGCATTATTCAAATTTCAGCCCCGCAAGCGTATATCGCGATGCCGTTGCAAGTGCATGTTTGCGCCGCCAAAGCCGGAGTCGATATGCTAACCCGCACATTAGCGCTAGAGTGGGGAGTTGAAGGGATCAGGATTAATTCTATTGTACCTGGCCCCATTGAAGATACCGAAGGCTTTAACCGTTTAGCGCCCAGTGATGAATTACAACAACGGGTCGCTAATAGTGTGCCGTTAAAACGCAATGGCAAAGGCCAAGATATTGCCAATGCGGCCTTATTCCTGGCATCTGACATGGCATCATACATCACAGGTGTCGTGTTGCCTGTTGATGGTGGTTGGTCACTAGGTGGCGCCAGCACTGCTATGACTGAGTTAGGTGACATGGCCGCAAAGCAAGGTTTATAAAACTCAACAAAATTAAAGGTAAATAACATGGCCAATGCATTACAAGATCAATTGCTTAAAGCAGGTCTTGCCAGTAAACAAAAAGTTCGTGACGTAAAAACTCAAAAAAAGCGTAATAAAAAATCAAAGATAGATGATGGTAGCGATGCATTAAAGCAACAAATCGCCGAGCAAAAAAATGCTCAAAACCTCAAAGACAAAGCCTTAAATGAGCAGCGTTTTGCTGAGGCATCTGAAAAAGGTCAAGTACGAGGATTGATCACTGAGTTTTCTAAATTCGCTATTACTGTGGGCAAAGATGCCGAGATTAAGTTTAACTTCACCTTAGAAAACAAGATCTATTCCGTTTATATTACCGATAAAATTCAAGCTGATTTACTTAACGGCACCTTGGGCATTGTCCGTCATGAAGAAAAAAGCTACATAGTGCCGCATAAACTGGCAGAACGAGTCAAGTTACTGGTACCACAATGGTGTGGCTATTTATGGGATAAAGCCGCTAAAGATTCAGTAGAGCAGGTGAGTGATGCCGACGATCCTTATGCTAACTACGCCATCCCTGATGATTTAATGTGGTAAGCATTATCCCCAAGACTCCTTAACATGCTCGTTTCAGAGCTCCCATAGGGTAACTTAACAAGGCAGTGATTAAAGAGAATGGTTACTGCCTTTTTATTATCACTATTGCTAAATCCCAAGTCCAAGAACTTAGGTTATACAGCTTAGGCTATAGAACTTAGGCTATAGAACTTGGGTGATAGAAGTGAAGCATCCTCGAAAGACGAAATCCGCCTAAAACCTAGCAGATCGCAGGTTGCTCTAGCTACCGAAAGTGGCCTATTCCTAGAATCTTGAACACTGTCACTTCTCGACATGCTGGTTCCTGTATATCGAGGTTGTTAGGTATAGACTGACAGGGTGTTTATTGCTGCCGACTTTCACTTTAATAATATTAAAATAGTTGTAGCAAAGGCTAGGCAAGTAAACGATGTCTCATTTATAGATTACCCTTTTTTTATCTTCCCTATTGGCATTTCTGCCTATATTAATTTTTACTGCCATTGGCTTTGCACCAATACTCATTCAGCTACACTCATAAGCTGATAATGACAGTCCATACTGAATGGCACTTCGGAGTTGAATTCGGGAGGGTTAACCACTTGATACCAAGAAAGACTTCAATCTGTTCCTAGTGACCATTGATGATGGTTTCTTGCTTAGCTTCAGCCCTAGGGACCACTCATATCTTATAGGTTTTGGTTCATTGTTTGACGTATTTTGGCGCCATTCGCCTAGGTCCATTGCTTATTATCCGTTTTACTATCACAGCAAACATCGGATAATACAGCGTTTTTTTGCAAAGAATACGCATTCCACAACGAATATCGTCATAGCAGGATCCTGTTTGTTACACCGAGCCAGCGCCATGATGGCCTTGACGTTGAAATACTAAGCAAACCAAAAGTGTTGTATCAGAAAAAAGAAAAGAGCATGGTGAACGATGAACAAAAAAAGAGTGGAACTGGCAGGCAATTGGTGAACTTGAGTTAAATCCAGAGCGGCACAAAGAAGCTACTTAACAATATAGCCAACAACTGTCTTAAAAAACACCGCTAGTTCGGATCATTTTTGTTTTTTCTAAAGTGGCTATTATTTCATCTTTTAACCCTTCTTTGAATTCTACCATTTTCGTTAACCGAAGATCTCTTTAATATTCAATTTGGTCAATGGGTTACGTATCAAATGAATATGATGTCTTATCATCTTCTATAATTATCGTTCGTTTGTAGAAATCAAGGTGAATTCTTAACTCAAATATTACATTTGAGTTTTTTCGCTTACATCACAAACTACGATCGCCTCCTGTGTCAGAATAGGGTACTTATTTTTCAAAAAATCATAGAATTATAGAATAATATGAGATGAAAAATATGACGATTTAATAATGGATAGAGAATTTTAAAATTACATAATATTATTTAGGAGGGGGAACAAAATGACAATACTATATTACGATTGCTTTTCAGGAATAAGCGGCGACATGAATCTAGGAGCAATGGTAGATGTAGGAGTCGATTTTGAATATCTAACTGAAATGCTAAATAAATTATCAGTCAAAAATGAATTTTATTTACATAGATCCAGAAAACAAAAAATGGGAATAGAAGGAACAAAGATTGATGTGATTTTAAATAAAGAAAATCATGAACATACCAATCATTCACATGAAGCTAAACATACCCATCATCATTCACATGAAGCTAAACATACCCATCATCATTCACATGAAGCTGAACATACTCATCATCATTCACATGAAGCTGAACATACTCATAATAATAATAACGCCGATGATCACCATCATAAACACCAACATAGAAATCTAGAAAGTATCAAGAAAATAATTAATGATGCTCCATATAATAAAAATATAAAGACGTTAAGTATCAATATGTTTATGGAGGTGGCTAAAGCAGAGGCCAAAGTTCATGGTAAAACAATTGAGGAGATTCATTTTCACGAAGTTGGAGCCGTCGACTCAATAGTTGATATTATAGGTGCCGCAATATGTTTTGATTATTTGAATGTTGATAAAATTATTTCATCCTCTGTAGAACTAGGTGGCGGTTTTGTAAAGTGTGCTCATGGGGTTATACCTGTACCGGCACCTGCAACTGTAGAGATTTTAAAAAATACTCCTGTAACATTGGGGAAAGTTAATTTTGAAACAACGACGCCTACAGGAGCTGCAATATTAAAAGCTAATGTAAATGAATTCACAAGCAAATTGAATTTTAATATTATAAAAACAGGATACGGATTAGGGACAAAAGATTTTGATATTCCAAATATGCTCAGAGTCTATATTGCAACGGAAATTGAAGAAGAAATTGGTAAATCAAGTACTGTCAAAGAAGAAAATAACGATTTTGATATAGAAGAACAAATCATTATCGAAGTTAATATAGATGATATGAATCCTGAGCTGTATGAAGCTATTGAAGAAAAGTTATTTGATAACGGTGCCCTAGATGTATATAAAACAAATATATTAATGAAAAAAAACAGACCTGCTATAAAACTTACCGTGTTAACTACAGTCGAACTTCTAAACAAAATTGAAAATATTTTATTTATGGAAACAACTACTCTAGGAATTAGAGAGTATCCTGTAAAAAAGAAGATGTTAAAAAGAACTTTCGAAAAAATCCAAACTAAATTTGGAGAGGTGGATATTAAAAAAGGTCTTTTGAATGGCAAGGTTGTTAAAATAAAGCCTGAATATGAAACTTGTAAAAAATTAGCAAAAATAAATAACGTTTCTATTTTGGATATATATTCAGAGGTGTCAACGTTAATTAAGTAAGAGACGATTATGAATAAAGGTAGAATATATCAAGACGTGTCAGATTCAATTTGTATGGAGAAGGTTATGAGTGAAAAATATATAGAATTAGTTAGTTATTTAAAAGGGTTGAAAAGAGTATTAGTAGCATTTTCAGGTGGTGTAGACAGTACTTTTTTGCTAAAAGCAGCTAAAGATGCGTTAGGCGATAATGCAGCCGCCGTCACAGTAAATTCACCATATATCCCAAGCTGGGAAATAGAAGAAGCAAAAGAATTTACAGAAAAAATGGGAATAAAACATGACTTTATTAAAGTTGGGATTATAGATGAAATAAAAAATAATCCTAGCGATAGATGTTATCTATGTAAAAAAGCTTTATTTTCTATGATTAAAGAAAAAGCTATAAATGAAGGTTTTGATTATGTAATCGATGGAACTAATCTTGATGATATAAAAGATTACCGCCCTGGAATTAAAGCCTTAAATGAATTGAAAATTGTAAGTCCTCTACTGGAATGTAAAATCACAAAATCTGATGTTAGGGAAATGTCAAAGGATCTCAACCTTTTGACTTGGAATAAGCCGGCCGGTGCATGTTTATTGACAAGAATTCCTTTCGATACGAGGCTAGAAATTGATGATATTAATAGGATAGAGAAAGCTGAAAAGTATTTAAGAGATAAAGGTATTGCTGCTGTAAGAGTCCGTTCTCATGGAGATCTGGCAAGAATTGAAATAGACCCAACAATAAGAGATCAATTATTTAATACAGATTTTCTAGATGAGATATCAAGAAAGTTAAAAGAATATGGGTTTAAGTACGTAACTATAGATGCAGCAGGTTATAAAATGGGAAGTTTAAATAGCTAAGGGGTATTTTAAAATGACTGAAGTTGAAATTAAAAAAATATTAAACGCAATTAAAGATAGTGATTTAAGTGTTGATGATGCTTTTGATAATCTAAAAGAACTTCCATTCAAAGATCTAGGTTTTGCTATGATCGATAATCATAGAGAGATCAGAGTAGGTTGTCCTGAGGTGATCTACGGTGGTGGTAAGACTACTGAGCAAATAAGAGAAATTATTAAATTTATGCTTACCAAAAAAAATAATATCTTAGCAACGAGAGTAGGCGATGAAGTATATGAAGCTGTAAAAGATCTCGATCCTAGATTAATGTATAACAAATTAGGACGAACTATTACCCTCGAATTAAATGCCATTAAAAAGACAGAAGATTATATTGCTATTATATCAGCAGGAACATCCGACATTCCTGTGGTTGAAGAAGCAAAAGAAACAGCTCTTATTCTTGGAAATAAAGTAAAAATTATAAATGATGTTGGTGTAGCCGGAATACATAGGCTTTTTTCAAAATTAGATGTGATTAGGAAGGCAAAAGTTATTATAGTTGTTGCAGGCATGGAAGGAGCTCTTGCTAGTGTTATAGGTGGACTGGTAGAGAAACCAATCATTGCTGTTCCGACAAGTGTAGGATATGGAGCCTCACTAAATGGAATCGCTGCACTACTATCAATGCTCAACAGTTGTGCTAGTGGCGTCAGTGTTGTGAATATAGATAATGGATTTGGTGCTGCATATAATGCAAGTATCATCAATAAATTGTAATGTAATGTTAAAATATGTGACGGTGTACTTAACAATACTTACTGCTATAGTTTACAATTCGTTAGTTTAAAAATATTACTTTTTATTTATTAGGAGGATTTACTTATGTTTCAGAAAATAAAAATGCCTTATGCTAAGAAAACTGTAGAGATTTCAATAGAAAAAAAATATCTTCAAGCAGTATTAATACCACAAACTGACGAATTTGATCCAAAAATGACTCAAGAAGAAATTGTTCTAAAATCTTTAGAGAATCCGATTGGCACAAAAAAATTATCAGAATTAGCCGTCGGAAAGAATAAAATTGTATTTGTTACCAGCGATCACACAAGACCACTTCCTAGTAGAGTAACTGTTCCATTGATATTAAAAGAGATAAGGAAAGGTAATCCAGATGCTGAGATAACTATTCTTATTGCTACAGGATTTCATCGACCTACTACTAGAGAAGAATTGATTTATAAAATGGGAGAAGAAGTAGTTGATAATGAAATAATTTGTAATCACATATCAACTAACGATGAAGATCAAGTATTTATGGGTACTCTGCCTTCTGGAGGTGACCTTTATTTAAATAAATTAGCTATGGAAGCTGATTTATTAATAGCTGAAGGATTTATCGAAGCCCATTTCTTCGCAGGATTTTCAGGTGGAAGAAAAAGTATATTACCAGGCATAGCTTCAGCTAAAACAATAATGTATAACCACAACTCAGAATTTATAAGCAATCCTAAATCTAGAACTGGGAACCTTGAAGATAATCCTATCCATAAAGATATGATATACGCAGCTAAACAATCTAAATGTGCATTTATCCTAAACACTGTAATCAATGGTGAAAAAGATATAATTGGATGTTTTACCGGAGATATAAGTGAAGCACATCTCGTAGGGTGTAAATTTGTTGATGATTTAGCTGCTGTAAAGAAAAATATTGCAGACATTGGCGTAACAACAAATGGCGGCTATCCTCTAGATCAAAATATATATCAAACTGTCAAAGGGCTAACTGCTGCTGAAGCCACTACAAGAGAAGGTGGAGTATTAATCGCACTCTCATCTTGTGTTGATGGACATGGAGGAGAAGGATTCTATAATAGTGTCGCATCAGCAAAAAATGCTAATGAAATTTTGGAAAAAGTAGCTAACATCAAAAAAGAAGATACTCTTCCTGACCAATGGGAATTTCAAATTTTAGCAAGATTATTATCTAAATATACAGTTATAATTGTAACTGATGAATGTGACCCTAAAATAATAACAGATATGCATATGGAGCATGCCTTTACTTTTGATGAAGCATTAGAAAAAGCGAGATCAATTGTTGGTAAAGAAGCAACAATTACAGTGGTTCCAGATGGCGTGGCTACAATTGTAAAATAAATAGCACTGCTTTATATTTTATATAAACCTCAACATTAATGTTGAGGTTTTTTTATGAGAAAAACAATAAAAAATATATCTACTATCGCAACAGGTTTAATTTTTTCCAAACCCAAAGCATTAAGAGGTAGGTAGATGATATCACCAACTAACCGCTTATTTTTATTCCAGGATATCAATTTTCTTTTTGAATATAATGATTTAAAAGATTAAAAGATGCGGATGTCGTGCCTTGTATGACTGAGTACATAGGGTAACAGGCATTCCTAGCGGAACAGGTCGTCAAGGATTTAACCAGAAAATCTGCAGACGCAGCACGGGAACCATCATGATTAACTGCAAGATAGCATTCCACTTACCCTGAAGCTGCGTCCGACGTCACGTCAACTACACCTTGTCTTGTCATCAGCGACCAGAATTCAACTAACGACGGCAGGCCTAGGTTGGATTATTTATTGTGGTCCCACATTACATTGGATTCCCCCTTGACTGCAGCCCTGAGCAATTCGAGTAAAGGCATGGCCCGATGCGACAGACTGACGGTCGGTGCGCCGTTATCGTCTTCCTCGTCTTTCATAGATGCTTTTGGCTCTGGCAACTGCTCGAGCGCAGCCTCCAGACTCACCAGCGCTGTCTGAACATCTTCTGCATAAAGAGCACTGGGAACCGTACCGCTATGCCCCATCATTTTAAGCAGCCGAATCGCCACGTCACCAAACATCTTTATGTCCCCGTAGGCAGGACTGGAAAAAGTTACTAGCATAATGGCTTCCTCTCTATTGAGTCGTTCATTTATTGGGATAGCTTCAGCCCTCCAATACTACAATTGGATTACATCGTCTTTGCGCACCTATTATCCTCTCAAGTTTGACTGTCTTTAATGGACTTGCGACTTAGACAGGTTTTAATAGGTTGCTCTTACCGTTTATGCTGCATCATTGTTGTAAATAGGTAAAGCTATTCATTTCTTTGGTGTCACGAGTTAACTTGGTAAATTCAATTTTTAAATTGAGGTGTTGTACCCAAAGCTGATACAAGGTTGTGATTAAGCATGGAGGAATTAAACAAATTAAGATAGAGGAATAATAAGGAAATATAATGAAAAACAGATCGGTACCGCTGTGATCGCCAGCGCTATTTGCATGCCAAGCATGGCCACGCTAGAGGTCGATGTATACATGGGTATCGATTAACACACCACGACACTAGCCAATACTAATTCAATCACAACAAGTGCGGATGGGCCGAATATCGAGCCACGATATAGAGGTTTACACAACATTGTTCATTACTACTATCAAGACGGTAGCCGCGCGGGCACCTGCGTGAGCCGTTTTCTTGCCACCATGCGGCACTTATGTCGTTGCCACTGAACATCAAGATCGAGTACTTGTGTTCGCGCACCGCGCCGTTGTTTCAAGTCTTTTAGTTTTATGCCTACGCTAAAGATCCTGTCTATGAAGCAAGGCGCAGTTCAACGGACGCTTACACATATTTCGGTGGTGAACGTTCATCAACATGACCGTTAGGTGTTATTCGGTAGGATCATAATTAATCTTGTTCTAATTCGGGATGTACTTGCTTTGCCGTTAACGCAATCACTTGTTGGCAATATGCTAAGTGATGACGAATCGTATCGAGGTATTGTGATGCTTGATAGTCAATTAAATACCAATTACTGGCTTGAGTTTCTGGGTCTTGGTTATAAAACAACGACTCGGCCATGATTAAGTCGCTTTGGTTGGCGTAAGTTAACCATTGCACGCTGGGTAAATTACTCAGTGCGGCTAACAATGCATATTGCACATCAAGATTGTCTGGTTGCTCAGTGGTCACTTGCAGGGCTAAACGCTGGGCGACGACAAACTTCGGATCGGTGTTATCGGGCGTTAATACTTGATTTTGACGGCGGCGGACTGCATCACTTAATAACACTTCAAATGGGTTAATTTCAACGGGCTCTGTCGTATTATCGTAAGTAAATGCAGTCGTTGCATCATCTACAAACAATTCTGGCCACTGAATATTATTGCTGGTGAGTTGCAAACCTAAAGCAATACGACGCTCACCTAACCAATTATGCACCATACAAGGTAAATACTCAGAAGAAGGCATTTCTGCGGGTCTTGCTAATGAAGGTAATAAAGACATACGTTGTACATTGACCTGTTTTGCTATCAGCGCCATTAATAAAATAGTCACCAATCCAGAAGAAGGCCAACACTTAAGTTGCGGGTCGAGTGTTTCACTCACTTCGGTTAACAATGACACTAATTGATTGTTATCTGGGCTGTTACTGACAACGAAGGCTTGACGTGAGCCTAGATAAGGGCCGTTACAAATATTAATCACCTTATCGGCCTCATGTTGAGTCCCGTTAAAAATGAAAGTATGTCCAATTTGGGCTGGCTGCCAATCACCCATTGAATTGCCTATGACAGTGACCTGCTGATAGTGCTCAGATAAAGCTGATGATGGGCCGTGTTCTTCATTAGGTGTATGCATAAAAGTGCGGTTCACTATTGTTAAATATCAGGGCTGTTTATCTCTCGTGATCGATGCGGTGAGTAAGGTCAACAGATCTTAATCAAATAAGGTGCTAATTCTGTGAGCTAAGTGGTAATTGTAACTCATTGGAACCTTATTGGGTTGAGAAACATAAACTATCGGCATTAAGGTTTGGCACGAGTCGACATGGGTCAAATTATGGTTAGATAATTGCTAAAAAGCTTTTCCTTTTGTGACACTTTAGTATAAATTAAAACAACTGTTTTAATTATTCGTTTAAGAGACTCTTATGAACCCATACCAAGCCCCGTTAAAGGACATGCAATTTTTATTGGAACAGGTATTTGATGCACAAGCTACGTGGGAACAGCTTCCTGCTATGGCAGATGCTGTCGACATGGATACCGCACTCGCCATTCTAGATGAAGCCAATAAGATCAGCCGTGATCTGCTTCACCCTTTAAATCGCAGCGGTGATGAGCAAGGAGTGGTTCATAAAGGCAACGACATTATTACCCCTGATGGTTTTAAGGAAGTGTACCAGCAGTTTTCTGAAGGCGGTTGGGTCGGTCTATGTGGTGAGCCTGACTTTGGTGGCATGGGTATGCCCAAAATGCTCGGTGTATTAGTTGATGAAATGGGCTATAGCGCCTGTAACTCATTTACTTTGTACAGTTCACTTACTGCAGGTGCTGCATTGTGTATTAATGCTCATGCAAATGATGAGTTAAAACAAACTTATTTACCCCATTTATATACTGGCCAATGGGCTGGTGCAATGGACATGACCGAGTCTCACGCAGGTTCAGATTTACGCGGTATCCGCACCAAAGCAGAACCTCTTGATGATGGCAGCTATTCGATTACCGGCAATAAGATTTTTATTACCGGAGGCGATCAAGATTTAACAGAAAACGTGATCCATTTAGTTTTAGCCAAACTGCCTAATTCAAAAGGTATTTCATTATTTTTAGTGCCTAAAATCAGCGTTAATAGTGACGGTAGTTTAGGTGAAGCAAATGGGGTGACGGTTGGGTCTATCGAACATAAGATGGGTCTTAAAGCGTCTGCTACTTGTGTGATGAACTACGAGAACGCCAAAGGCTTCTTAGTGGGTGAGCCCAATCGCGGTTTAGTGTGTATGTTTACTATGATGAACTACGAGCGTTTAGCGATTGGTTTACAAGGTTTAGGTAACTCGCAAGCGGCTTATCAAATGGCCAGCGATTATGCCAAAGATAGGTTACAAGGCATTGCAGCTGAAGGTTCCGCAACCGGTGCAACGTCAGATGCGATTATCGTCCATGGCGACGTGCGTCGTATGTTACTCACTATTCGTGCGCTGACAGAAGCGGGCCGTGCGTTATCGGTTTATACCGGTAAGCAGTTAGATTTAGCCAAATATGCTAGCGGCGATGTGCAAGCTAAAGCAGCAAAATATGTTGGCTTACTCACTCCGGTATCAAAAGCATTTTTAACAGATCGCGGACTAGATGCCACCATAATGGGCCAGCAAGTATTTGGTGGTCATGGCTATATTCGCGAAACGGGTATCGAGCAGTTTGTACGTGATACCCGCATTGCGCAGATTTATGAAGGCACTAACGGTATTCAAGCGATTGATTTCTTAGGGCGTAAAGTTACCGGTGATAACGTGGCAACCTTGACGCAATTTGCGGCTGAGGTGAATGCCAGTCTTGCAGGCTTAACTCACCCAAGTGTTGAGCATAAAGCCATGGTAAACCAAGTGTTTGATGAGTTACTGACCACAGCTAACTACATTAACGCTAACAAAAAATCACAACCAGCATTAGTTAATGCTTGTGCCGTAGACTTCTTAGATGCCTTTGGTTACGCGGTATACGGTTATTTTTGGTTATTGATGGCTGATAGAGCTTCAAACCATGAAGACCCGTCTTTTGCTGCTCAGAAGCAGTTTGTGGCTGATTTCTATATGGATAAGTTGTTATCAAAAGCTCAATATCATTTATCACAAGTTAATCAGGGTGATAAATCGATTATGGCCATGCCAGCAGAAATGTTCTAACGGTTTTATTTGGATTGTTCAGCTACAAAAAAAGCCTTCATTTGAAGGCTTTTTTTATCAGTGGCGTTATCTCATGGTTCATCATTGTTACAAGCTATGTTGACGCAATCCATCCTGACGCCAACTATGTCAACGTCGGATTGTGTAAATGATGTCGATAAAAATGATGGCTGTGCCGCAATAACTGCTTAGTCATAACGACCTAGCATGACCATCCCGTCATGATTATTAATCTAACCCGAGACTGATTATTCTCTCAAGTTGTGGTTACTTAGTTCGTTTCCAATAAACAAATGCCACGATAGCCACTAACATAATTGCTGGGCTGAGCTGAGCGAAATGATGAAACAAGCCCATGCCACCATGTCCCTCATGTGCCATCGCAATAGTTGGCATAGTGGCAAGGATAAAGGCAATTGATAAATATTTCATGGTGTAGTCCTTCTTTTTTTAAAGTTACTCGGGTTATTAGGTTAGGGTATTTTAATATTACTATTAGCTAAAAACTTACGTGTCCATAACGAGTTGCATTAACATCATGTCCTCACCGTCAATCACTTTGGTGTGATTTGACTGGCAAACGGGGCAAATAATAGTTCGTTCATCGACTTGCGATTGCTGTTGGCATTGATTGCACTGCAAAACTAATGCTTGGATATTGATGATTAATTTTGCCTGGTGACAAATACTGTCTAATTTAAACGTTTCAAACGCTTGAGACAGTAGGGCTGGCTCAACGCCACTTAACACACCAATTTTCAGTTCAACTTGCTCAATCCGTGTGGCTTTATGTTCCAAAGCCAGTGCTTCGCATTGTTCCATTAGTGACATCACAATCGAGTATTCGTGCATTAACAGATCCTTGGCAGTAATTCACCTTGCGGTAAATCTAAATAGCGACTGCTACCCCAAGGCGTCTGCAACACCACTTTGCCAGGATGACTCTCAGTCACTTGGCCGATAATAGCGGCGTGTTCGCAGTGGCCATATCGCTGCATAACTTCAATTGCGCCTTGGGCTATATCCATTGGCAGCGCCATAATAAAGGTGCCCTCATTGGCTAAGTCAAAAGGTTCAAAGCCAAATAACTCACATAAGCCTTTCACTTCGTCACAAATAGGAATGCTGGCTTCCTCGACGTTAATGCCAATCTGCGACGCTTTAGCCCACTCATTTAACACTGCAGATAATCCACCTCGTGTGGCATCACGCATTGCATGCATTTTGATATTGGCAATCAACAGTTGTTCAACAATGGGCCATAAGGTATCGCAGTCACTGCATAAGTCAGACTCAAGCGTTAAGCCATCACGGGCCATTAAAATTGCCGCGCCGTGGCGGCCAATATCCCGAGAAACAATAATGGCGTCGCCCACTTGCAAATTACGTGCTGAAATATCGGGATTTAAAATACGGCCTACGCCAGAGGTGTTAATAAATAGTCCGTCGGCACAGCCTTTAGGCACCACTTTAGTGTCGCCACAGACAATTCGTGCGCCAGACTTATGTAATTCAGCGGCCATGCTATTGACTATGGTGTTGAGGTCATCCAGCGGAAAGCCTTCTTCAATGATAAAACTACAACTTAAGTATTCTGGTTGCGCCGCCATCATGGCTAAATCGTTTACGGTGCCAGCAATCGCTAATTTGCCGATATCGCCACCGGCAAAAAATAACGGTGACACGGTAAACGAGTCGGTAGTAAAAGCAATTTGACCACACATGTTCAATTTGGCCGCGTCTTCTTGCGAGGTCAAAATAGGATTATCAAAGGCTTTAAAAAACAGATCGTGAATGAGTTGATCCATTTCTTTACCGCCACCACCGTGGCTTAGTTGAATTGTTTTTTTAGTTGGCATGACTCACTTCTCCATAGCGGTAATAGGCATTACACGCGCCTTCCGAGCTCACCATACAGCTGCCAAGCGGTGTTTGCGGTGAACAGCCTCTACCAAACACTTTGCAGTCTTTAGGGTTAGCCAATCCACGTAAAATATCGCCACACATACAGGCTTTATGGTCATCGATTTCGGTTGTGGGTAAAATTTTGACATAAATGCGCTCGGCATCGCGATGATGATATTCAGGGCGCAGTGTCAGTGCCGAATTAGCAATAGGACCTAGTCCGCGCCAACGAAAGCTATCACGAACCATAAAATATTTGTCGACGAGTTGTTGAGCGGCTAGGTTGCCCTCATAACTCACGGAGCGACTATATTGATTATCAAGTTCAGCTTTGCCGGCGACTTTTTGGGTCACAATTCGTAAAATAGACTCCATAACATCCACGGGCTCAAACCCTGATACCACCACAGGTGTTTGATATTGATCAACCGTAGATTGATAGATTTTGGCTCCGCTAATCACGCTCACATGCGCCGGACCAATAAACGCGTTCACTTTACTGCGACTATCAGACATCACTGCATCAATGGCAGGTGGCACTAGCACATGGTTAATATGAAATAACAGATTATCAATTTTCAACGCTTCAGCTTGTGCCAATAAGGCGGCGGTCATTGGTGCAGAGGTTTCAAAACCAATGGCAAAGAAAATGACCGTTTTGTCAGGGTTATCTCGGGCAATCGTTAAGGTATCCAATGGATCGTATATTGGCCTAATATCGCAGCCTTTAGCGCGAAACTGCGCCAAGCTGCCCATTGAACCCGGTACTCTGATCATGTCGCCTAAGGTCACTAAAATGGTATCGGCTTGAGAGGCAAGGGTGGCCGCATGGTCAATTCGCTCTTTGGGCATAACGCAAACAGGACAACCAGGACCATGAATAAATTTGATGTTGTCTGGTAATAGTTGTAATAAACCGTACTTCATAATGGTATGGGTATGACCACCACAGACTTCCATAATGTTAATTTGATCGTCGGTTTTGTCGGCTTCTTGAGCAATCAATTGCGCTAAATGACGAATAGTCTGTGGATCACGAAACCCTTGGTAAAAGTCATTAAGCGTAATCATTATTCTGACTCCAATTGCATTTCAGTAATAATTTGTCGATACAACTCCAGGCTTTCCTGGGCATCATTGTGGTCAATTTTATTCATCACAAAGCCAATGTGGATTAATACAAAGTCGCCTAGTTCTAGTGGGTCGCTTATTAAATGGCAACTCACTCGACGTTTAACGCCAAGAGTATCAACTGTCACTGTTGCATCGTCATGAATTTCAACTACTTTTGATGGTACGGATAAACACATAACTAATATTCCTTATGTTCATCAAACCATGTGGCCAAGGTGTTCATTGAGTCAGAATCTTTCACTGACACAACTAATAACTCAACATTAGGGTTTAATTTACTTAACTGTGCTTTGGCCTCATCAATACTAAAATCAAAGTAAGGTAGCAGGTCAGACTTAGTGATAACGACTAAATCTGCTCGGCGGAACATTACCGGATACTTCTCAATTTTGTCATCACCTTCCGGCACTGATAACAAAACAATATTTTTATGAGTGCCGACATCGTAACTGGCTGGGCACACAAGATTACCCACATTTTCAACGAAACAAATATCAACATCATCTAAATTGATGTGATGCAGTGCGCCGTGAACCATAAAAGCATCAAGATGACAGGCTGATCCGGTTTGAATTTGATAGGCGTTAATGCCTTTGGCAATTAAGCGGTCGGCGTCGCGTGAGGTTTCAAGATCGCCTTCAATTACGGCATAGCGTGCATCAAGGTATTCATGTAAACATTCTAAAAGACTGGTTTTACCGCTGCCTGGGCTACTCATTAAATTAAAGGCGCTGACCTGATGAGCCGCAAAGTGATCACGATTGTGCTGCGCTTCTATATCATTTTTATCCAATATTTTATGGATAACAGCTAAGGTCTTTTTATCATTAAGCTGAGGATTACTATGAATAGTATGCTCATGATCATGAGTAATTGAACAGCCGCAGTCTTTACACATAATATATTCCTTAACCTTATTTGTTATGATTATTAACTAGTGTCGGTGAAGTGGTTAAAGGATTCTTTGATACACATCAGCTTTTGCAACAAAGACAGAGAACAACACGGTTGTTGAGTAAATAATGTGAGCGGCGCCGCAATTTATTGTTAGTGAACACTCGTAATGTATTCTTCAAGGTGCTTAAGCAGCCGATATGCCTAAGCCATATGATGAATGGCATACCACAATTGACCTAAAGCAATCCCGCCGTCATTAATAGGTATATGACCACTGGCTAAAAATTGCCGTTCACCGCGTCGACAATCATCAATGCACTGGGAGAGTAATGTTTTGTTTTGAAATACACCGCCACAAAACACCTGCGGTAACTGCGGATATTGTTGACCGATGTGATCAAGTTGCTGGCTGATAGCATCAATAAAATGCCAGCATACTTGCTGTTTAATGTAGGGTGTCTGTGAGTGGTTTATCACCAGGTTCACCAATTGAGTAATAAAGTCACTGCTGTGCCATTGAATGGGCTCAGGATCATTGTGGCTGACGGTGTTGAGCCTTATTGATAAAGGCTGCCGTTTTGGATGATTGCTATAGTCATTGGCTGCCGTTTCAATCATCATGCCTGCTTGGCCTTCATACTGCGAACTGCCAATAAAGTCTAATGCGACAGCAAGGGCATCAAATAAGCGCCCAACTGAGCGGCATTCAATGCAATGGCTGTTGTTATGCCATAACTTGTATAAATTAGTGACGGTTTTCTTGCCCACATTTTGTATTGCGGCAATGGGAAGCTCTAGCACCTGTTGCAGTGTCATTTGTTCAAATAATAATGCCAGCAGGATCCTAACAGGCTGCTTAATGGCTTGTTCACCGCCAATGAGCTTAAATGAACTAAAGTGCGCCACCGTGGTAAAACCGTTAACATCAGCCAGCATCACTTCGCTGCCCCATAAAACGCCGTCATCTCCCAAGCCTGTGCCATCAAAACTGAATCCTAATACTTGATCCGTACGCTGGTGCATTGCCATAACCGACAACACGTGGGCGAAATGATGTTGTATGCCAATACAGTGCGATTGCGGCAAATTATGCTCAGATTGGTAGTTTACAGCCCATTGGGTTGGCGCATATTGTGGATGATTATCATGCACAATATGGCTAGGGTTGAAGTCATACAAACGCTTAAAAGTGGCTAAGCTTTGAGTGAAATAGTGCTGAGCTTCAAGACTGAATAAATCACCAATGTGTGGCGACACAATCAAATTATCGGCAAAACCAAAGGCAACGGTGTTTTTTTGTTGTGCACCGACTGCCAATACACTGTTTTGACTGTCTGATAGCATGGGGGAGTGAAGATTAATGGTTAGCGGCGCATAGCCGCGGGCCAATCGAATAACTTGAACTTGCTCGTCAATCACTTGCACCACGCTGTCATCACAGGCATTAATAATGGGTCGGTTATGGTCGAGGATCCCATTGATCACATGGCCTAAATGCTGCTCTATCTCAGCGATATTACCGATAATGGGTTCACCACTGCGATTAGCACTGGTTGCCACAATGGGTTTGTTCAAGCGTTGCATTAATAAATGGTGTAATGGTGTGTAGGGCAAAAACACCCCAAGTCGATCAATACCAGGCGCGAGCAATGGACTCAATTCGATATCACTATGCTGACGTTTTTGCATCAAGGTAATCGGTTTCTCTGGGCTGGTTAATACCAACCATTCTGCTTCAGTGCCACTGACACATAATTGTGCTTGGGCTAAGTTTCTCACCATAATGGCCAATGGTTTGGCCGGACGTTGCTTACGTTGGCGTAGCGCCATAACGGCATCATTATTCGTGGCATCGCACACCAAATGGAAGCCGCCTAAGCCTTTAATGGCCACAATTCCGCCACGGTTTATCATCTCAACGGCCTGTTCTAAAGGCATTAACATAGATGAATCATAAAGAAATTCGGCGCTAGCATTGATGACGCTAAATGATAATTGTGGGCCACAATGTGGACAACTAACCGGTTGGGCATGATAGCGTCGATTGAGCGGGTCGGTATAAGCATCGCGGCAATTATCGCACATGACAAAGTCAGCCATGGCGGTGTTGCATCTGTCATAAGGCAGGGCATTGATAATAGTATAGCGCGGACCGCAATTGGTACAATTAGTAAACGGGTACTGATAGTGGCGATTATGAGGGTCGTTAATGTCATCGAGACAATCTTGGCAAATACTCTTGTCTGCCGAGATGGCCACTTTTGCATGCTCACCTGCAGAAATATGACTATCGATAATACTAAAACGGTGAAATATGCTTAATTGAGGTTGATGAGTCAGTTCAATAGCATCAATCCGCGCTAATGGCGGTGGCGAATGAGTTAAGGTTTCAATAAACTGCTCAATGATCTCACTGCGTCCCTGCAGCAAAATCGTCACCCCAAGATGATTATTCAGTACGCTACCGACTAAATTTAATTGGTGTGCGAGACGGAACACAAAGGGCCTGAATCCGACCCCTTGTACAATACCTTTAACAATAATGGTAACTTGTTGTGCTGGTTTCATAACAACCCTATCTCATACAAGGATAAGCAACAGCTGATATACTTAAGATAGCTCTTATCCACGACGTTGTTTGAGATATAACCCACCTATTGCGATATTGACACCATCAAAATCCAATAATGGATTGACCACCAGCGGAAAGTTTTTACCAATCCGTAATTGCACTCGATCAGTTAACACTGGGTTGGCAAATTCACTGCCTGCAATAATCAACTGTTTTATGCCAATATTTTGATCTAAATGTTCTATCCAATGGCTTAAGTAGTCAGCGAACGAGTCATGAAATGCAAAGGCTAACTTGGCTAAGTTAGTTTCCCCAGCTAACTTGAAGCTCATTAATGTGCCAAGGGTTTTACACCAATTAAGGCTGCGATGTGCAGCACCTTTGGTGAGTGGGAAATCAATTCGTGGTGCATTGTTGCCATGATGCGACATCGCCAACGCGATAAATTTATCTGCAAGTTCTGTTACCGTGACTCGCTGAGCTGTTTCTACCGGATAGGCGCCAATGATTAGGGTGGCCACCGCCATTAATTGTGACAGTGCCCCATCGTCTGCCTGAATGTGCAGATCCAATAATTGGTTATACTCGGCTGGAAATAACTGTTTAAATTTATCCAACAGACTTTTTTGCGGTGACTCAGACAAAGACTGACAGATCTCATAGCCCGATAACGGTAGCTCAGGCATTTCAAAAAATAAATCGGCCTCACTTTGGCTGTCTAGAGTGACAATTTGGCAAGCGTTTCGTTGGCTTAAATACAATACCGCAGCATGTTTTACAAATTGTGGTTTATTATTTTTTTTAGTGGAATGACATCGTAATAGCGCCGCATTTAACGCACACAAGCTAGTGGATATAGGTGCACTCTCCTCACTTGAATTCTTTGCAGTTGCACTGACTAACCTTGATGATGCCGGCTCGATGGGACTAACTTGCCATGCTATTGATGTTTTGGTGGTGTTAGCCGTAAACGTATGTTGGTCATCTTGGTAATGATTTTTATCGTGTAAGCAGGTCACGTTAGTGGGTAAAGGTATCGCGCCATTGCCTAGGGTGGTAATGGGTAACCAATGTTGATTAATACTCGCCAAACGCAATGGTTTATCGACAAGGGCATCTTGGCTGGTATGTGGATCAATATCGGTAGTGACATGCACCCAATTGATGCCTTTTTGGCGTAACACTTCCGTTAATATCACTAACAAACGATTTTCGGCAAATTGAATTTCATACAGCGGCGCCAATAAACTGGGATGATCGCTACTTGGTCGTACTCTAAGTAATGGTTTTTCGATACTAGATAAGGCCAATACTTGGCTGTCATTAACGATAAAATGGCTATTGAGCGAATTAGGATTACAGATCAATATTCGTGGCCGATGGTATTGAGCCGCTTGGTTTGCTGGCAATACAGCCTGTGATGATGCTGTGCCTTGAACGTCTGCATTTGGTTGAATTGCAGGCGTTAATATTTTTGCTGGTGGCGTTAACCACAAGGTTAGCCCAAGAATAGGCAAAGGGAGAGATTTATCCGCGAGTAAGCGGTTTGTCATTGTGGTAATGTCAGTCTGAGTTAATGATTTTTCATCACGGCTCAGCTTTTCATGACCCATACAGTGAGAACACTGCAGATTAATATCACCAAAAGAAGACTGTTGATTATCGCCAAATTTAGGTTGGCAATGCTGGCAAAAATACAGCGGCAACCCTGAATAGTTCGATTTAATATCAAACGGCTTATGCAGCCCACTGTGCTGTTCAATGCGTTGAATATGGGTGTCGAGTAGCCAAACGGATAATAAAAAATCATTGGCGATATCATCGGCAAACGCTTCTAATTCGGCTTGTGTGGCAAAGGCTTCAATAAAGTAACGTATATGATCCGTTTTAGGATCGAATACTTTACCAATGCTTATATTAAGCTCACTGCGATCGAGATATTGATTACACAAGTGCTCATACAAGGGCACAGGGCGTTGACATACAAAATCAAATCGAATGTTATGCATCGACATAGCAACCTCGCTTATAGGCATCAGGAATAACTTGATCAATGGTAATATCATTCACAATCTGCAGGCTAAACCCTAAGCTGGTCAAATGAGCTAACAGAGCGCGTTCCATCACCGGAATGGCGGCATGTAAATCTGGAGTGAGTCCCAAAATCATTGGTTCTATGACGGTTGGGGTCACGCCTAATACAAACGTTTGCGGCCTATCACCGACAATGTCCATCATGTTGAGTGTTTGCAGCATTTCCACTTCATGAGCACTGCCTTGCCAATCGATTTCTGCAGGGGCGTGATCAAAATCGAAAAAGTACACTTCACCCGGGGCAACACCGACACTATTGACCGTATCGACCACAATTAACTGGTCGTACTGGCTTATCATCGGAATAAGACCTTGGGCTAAGGTGCCACCATCAACAATATCAACATTGTCTGTTGGGTGGCTTAATTGGTATTTATCTTTGATATAATTGACAAAATGTACGCCGACTCCTTCATCGGCGTACAATACATTGCCTATACCTAACAGCAATATTTTTTTCACAATGATTAACTCACCTTATTTATGATCTTTGTGATAATCATAGCCAGAAACAATTGAATCGACTGAATTATGTTTAAAGCGAATACCTGCCCACACCGCCATATACACATGGATCACTACAAAAATAATGAAGGCCCACGTTAAATAATGATGATAAATCCGCAGTGGCGCTAAACCACCACAAAGAGCCGTTATCCATGCCGATACATCGCCAAGCATTCCGCCTACACCTAAGTGGTACACATTAGCGTAAAGCACTAAGCCTGTGATGCAAATAATCAACGCAACAAACGAAATGGCTACATAGGTCATAAACTGTAATGGCCCGTAAACCCCAGCTTTGTCTAATTTACCCATCCAAAGATAAGATTTTAATTGCGCAATCCAGCTTTTTATACTCAACACATCTTTAAACGAACGTCTTTCGATGTTATTTCGACTAAAGAAAAACAAGTAAAAACGCACAAAGGTAATGCTGGTCAGCAAAAATCCGAAAATGATATGAGCAAACCGGATCCAACCTTGCACCAATACATCTGAGCTAGCAGGCGCCACTAAAAATGGCCACGAGATATAAAACCCAGTGATCACTAATACCAAAATCGACAGCGCACGCAGCCAGTGAAATATTCGAATCGCTGGAGTAAATATCAACTGCCTATTATGGGTTGCAATATGTTCCATACTTTTATCCCTCCTACTCTATTACCTCTGATTAAAACCCATTTGGATCAATTTTAAATTGACCTAAAGTGTGTTTCTTGTAATCCATCACGTGTACTGAACACGCCATACAAGGATCAAAGGAATGAATAATGCGAATGACTTCTAATGGCTTGGTTGGATCTTCAAGTTTCAAACCAATCAACGAGGCTTCATAGGGACCCATTTTACCGTTAGCATCCACAGGGCCTGCATTCCAGGTAGTGGGAACCACAGCTTGGTAGTTTTCAACTTTGCCATCTTTAATGCGGATCCAATGACTTAACGTACCGCGAGGTGCTTCAATCATCGAATAACCTTCATAAACGCGATCTGAATCAATCTCAGGTTTAACGTAAGTTGATTCATCCGACTGCATATTAATCAGTAAGGCATCAAAGGTTTGTAAACTGGCTTGACCGACTAACACGGTTTGTAACATGCGTGCAGCAGTACGACCTAAGGTGGTAAATAGCGCTTCAAGCGGCAAACCAGTGCGAGCTAATAAACCATCTACCGCATTGACCACAGGTTGATTACCGCGCGCATAGTTAACTAATAAGCACGCTAATGGACCCACTTCAATCGGTTCGTCTTGATAACGCGGTGATTTAACCCAGGTGTATTTACCATCACCATCAATAGTCGGCAACTTGCCATACACAGTGTCGCGTTCAATAAAGCCAGTGTAATCAGGAATGGTGGTTCCTTCATACGGATGTTGAGGGCCATCAGCTTTATACCAAGCGTGGGTAACATCTTCTTTAATTAAGCTTGGGTCAATGTCCAATACATTGGCTAAATCGCCGTTTAAAATGACGCCCTGGTTAAATAAATATTCACCATCGGAGGTAATAAAATCTTCACCACTCATGAAGCTGTTAACATTCACGCCACCAAGCACGCTCGGTTCAGTGCCAAACGCTTCCGCCGCCATCACAATATCAGCTTGATAAGCTCGCTCAATAAAGTCTTGAACGATAGCGTGTTTTTGTTTCCACTCTTGTAAACGCGCTGGGCTTAACATGTCACGTACTGAGGTCACGCCGCCCACAACAATAGACTGTGGATGTGGTGATTTACCGCCAAAAATAGCCAACATTTCAGCAGCCACACGTTGTACTTCAAGTGCTTTTAAGTAATGGGATAGTGCAATCAAGTTTTGTTCAGGGCTAAAACGATAAGTACCATTGCCCCAATATGCATTGGCAAAGGGCCCCAGTTTTCCGGTTTCAACTAAGCCTTTAACCCGTGCTTGTACGGCTTTGAGTTCACCTTCACCGGCAGCAATCGGCGCATCAGAATATTTCATCGCCACTTGAGCGGCTAGTGCTGGGTCAGCACTCAATGCCGATACCACATCCACCCAATCCAAGCCGTGTAAATGGTAAAAATGCACGATATGGTCATGCATGTATAGCGATGACTGCATAATGCTGCGCAGGTATTTAGCATTAAGAGGGATCTTAACTCCGAGGGCATTTTCTACCGCTTCAGTACCGCAACGATAGTGCGAATAGGTACATACGCCACAAATACGCTGCACAATTAAGCCCACATCCATTGGAGTACGGCCTTTTAAAATAACCTCAATACCACGCCATAAGGTCGACGAAGACCAAGCTTTAGTAATGACATTATTATCATCAACTTCAACTTCGACACGTAAATGGCCTTCGATGCGGGTGATAGGGTCAATAACGACACGTTTACTCATGATTACTCCTCCAAAGGCTTAACAAAGACGCTAGCAACTGCATGAGCGCCAATACCGACAACGGTCGCGCCTAAAATGACCGCACCAATGGTGTCAGCTGTGGCATCAACGCCATGTAAAAGTTGGCGTCCGAGTGGTTTTTCAAAATCAGCCATATCATCCCAGAAATTCGGTTCAGAACACCCCATACAGCCATGGCCAGCTAACACAGGCCAACTAGTGTGATGGTTAAATCGTTCAGTAGGGCAGTTGTTATAGGTATAAGGGCCTTTACAGCCTACTTTGTATAAACAGTAGCCGTCTTTTGCGCCTTGGTCGCCAAATTCTTCCACAAACTCGCCCGCATCAAAGCGGCCACGACGTTCACAGTTATCATGTACACGAGCGCCATAAGCCCATTTAGGACGATTAAACATGTCCAGAGCCGGTAACTTACCGAACATAATGTAATACATTAATGTACCGACAATGTTCTTTTCACTCGGAGGACAACCGCCTAAGTTAATCACCGGCTTATCGACGACTTCGTAAACACCTTTTGCACCAGTGGGATTAGGCGCAGCGGCTTGTATACCACCAAAGGCTGCGCAAGTACCTACTGAGATAATGGCCGCGGCGTTTTCAGCCGCTTCTTTAACAATGTGCAAGCCAGTGTGGCCTTTACAACCTACGGTTAAAAAAGTGCCGTTATTGGCAGTGGGGACTGCACCTTCAACCGCCAGTAAATAGCGACCTTTATAGGTTTCCAGTGCGTGTTCTAAGTTTTCTTCTGCTTGCCAACCGGCGGCTGCCATTAACGTTTCGTGATATTCGAGCGAGATATGATCGAAAATCAAGGTGTCTAGGTTGGGCGAGTCGCTACGAATTAACGACTCGGAGCAGCCTGTACATTCTGCCAAATGTAACCAAATTAGCGGCACTCTGTCGGCTAATTCAGCTGCTTCGGCAACCAAGGTACTAAAGGGTAGGGGCAAGGCAAACATTGCGGTGACCGAGGCGGTCCATTTAATGAAGTCTCTACGAGTTATCCCGCTATTGGTCATTTTTTGTTCTAATGACACGGGCTGACGTTGGGCAAATTGGCGCAAATAATCAAGGCGTTCTTGGCCTTGTTTATAAAGGGCTGCATGTGTGTCCATGTTGATACCTTATGCTTAAGTTAGCTCAATAGCTAAAAAATAGTTGCAATCTATCGGTATCAATATTAAAACGCGGTTAAAAAACGGCTTTGATGTAAATCAACTTGGGGATATTTACTCACTATAAGTAGGGTCTTAAAGTCAGATTTTTGATGTTGATCATGTTATTTAAGAGAATTCGTGACAAATAGTCTCGGATTTTCATTATATAGAGCCTGTCATCGGGTACTTCTGCGGGTGATAGTGTCGAAACTTGATTGTGTAGATACCATCAAGGTTGGCCAAAAAACGATCTTGCTGCTACGGGGGAACACAACAAATGGGGAAACACCACAAGCGGGGGAATTAGAAACAATGAGAGTAAAGATAGAGAGTGCAAATAGACATTCAACGACTCAGACATCACTTAAGCATTTATCCAAAGGAGGCATTTGGATGAACAGGCTAAGGATGAGTTAACGGCTAAGCCTCTGTAATAGAAGTGTTAATTGTGAGGGTGCTAACTTTTAGAATATTTGATGTAAATAAACAGTGACAACAGAATAACCCCGCCACCAATGAGCTTTTGCATTTCAACCACTTCATCAAGCACGCTGATCGATAATATTAATGTCCAAATGGGTTCTAAAATCATGATCAGCGAAGCGGTTTCAATTTTAACGCTAAACTGGCCGACAGTTTGGAGCAAATAACGCACACTGGTTGCGATAACCGTTGATACCGCAAACCAAAATAGTACATGACCATTAATCTCAAAACGTTCAGGTGAAACCGCAGCCATAAACACACTGCCTACAATACCAACCATGAATAATTGTACGCAGATGGATGTTAACGGTTTTATATTGGTCAAGACCCGCTTATTCAACACAAAATGCAATGACAGCAGTGCCGATGATAATAAGAAAAACCACTGGCTATTATCAACTTGCCAGCCAGTTGTGATGGTCAATAACATAATGCCTATACAAGTAATAGGCAGCGATATCCAAAACATGCGGTTAGGTTTTACTTTGAATAATAGCCAAGAAATAAACGGGGCAATAATCATCGCCAAACTCATGATAAAAGCTCCCTCAGAGAGGGTATTAGAAATGGTAATGGCGTGAACCCAAACTTCAATCGAAGCGGCTAGCACTATGCCAACGCCACCAAGCGCTGCAATTTGCTTAGGCCTGAGTGCAAAAATCTGCTGATAACAAAATGGCCATAAAATCAGACTCGCCATTAAGAAGCGGGCAGCAATAAACATCTCTCCAGGCATCTCTAAAATAACAAGTTTGGAGGCTATCCAACCCACAGCAGCAAGCATTGTGGCCAGTAATAAGAATATTTTCCCGCGCAATGCTTCTGTTTTCATTAAACGGTTAGTTCCAGCTGAGGGATGGGAAAAGGGGCAAGGCTCTTGGTCAGTCGCAATGATACGAGAAAACCAAAAGAGATGTCGTGAGTGATAGACTGCAAATAGGCACGAAGCGATACCAACCTAAGGTTAGAATCGCTCACCTGTTAACCTTAACTTGAGCTGAGGTTATATTAGCTTGGGCTGTATTTGGGGTAATCAGTATACCCGCGTTCACCACCACCAAATAATGTCTCTGGGTTGTGAGACGCTAATGGATAGTTATGCTTAATACGGTTTACCAGATCTGGATTGGAGACAAATGGTCGGCCAAAACCAATCATATCTGCTACACCAGCATCAATGGCCTGAGATCCATTTTCGCCGTTGTAACGTCCCGCATAAATAAGCACACCTTTATAAACGTCGCGAACCGTATCTTTAAATACTGTTGGCGTCTCTGGGGCATCATCCCAATCTACTTCAGCCACATGGATATAGACTACATTGAGGCTATTAAGTAATACAGCCGCGGCAATGTAGGTGTCTATCGGTGTTGCATCAACAGTACCATTTAGCGATGTGAATGGCGCAAGACGAACACCAACACGATCAGCGCCAATGGCCTGCGTCATTGCGGCAACCACTTCGCCAAGAAAACGCAAACGGTTTTCAATACTGCCGCCATATTCATCGGTACGATTATTCGCTTCAGAATCGATAAACTGGTTAATCAAGTAACCGTTAGCGGCGTGCAGTTCTATGCCATCAAAACCGGCTTCAATCGCATTTAACGCTGCTTGACGATACTCGCCAATCACATGCTCAATGTCAGCTTTGCTCATTTCTCGTGGTATGACAACATCAACAAAACCGGGTTCGTTACCGTTATCAACAAACACTTTTACATTTTCTGCCTTTAGTGCGGAAGACGAAATAGGTTGTTGACCACCGATATTATCAGGGTGAGACACTCGACCAACATGCCAAAGCTGGGCGAAGATAATGCCATTTTGTGCATGAACCGCTTCAGTGACCTTCTGCCATCCGGCAATTTGTTCTGCAGAATAAATACCTGGCGTCCATGCGTAGCCTTGGCCCATTACTGATATTTGGGTGCCTTCTGTAACAATAAGACCTGCTGATGCTCGTTGAGCATAATATTCAGCCATCATCTCATTGGGGACATTACCCGGTTGGGTTGAGCGCGAGCGCGTCATTGGCGGCATAACAATACGATTGTTTAAAGAGAGTTTACCGAGCTGTATTGGTTGAAATAGTGCATTGTTCATTCTGTATTCCTCTTTACTTGCTAATTTGGATAAGTTCAATTTGGTATCCATCAGGATCGACGATAAAGGCGATGTGGGTTGAGCCACCTTTTACCGGTCCTGGTTCACGGGTTACTTTGCCACCGCGTGCTTTAATGTCATTACAGGCACTATAAATATCCTCTACACCCAGCGCAATATGACCAAAAGCATTACCATGGTCATACTCATTGGTATCCCAGTTATAGGTTAATTCAATTGTGGTGCTGTCTGCTTGAGTGCCATAACCCACAAAAACTAAGGTGTAGCGGTAGTCTTTGTTTTCGGTTCTTTCTAGCACTTTCATACCCAGCACATTGATATAAAACTCAATTGATTTTTCTAGGTCAATGACCCTTAACATAGTGTGTAAAAATTTCATAAATCTCTCTTTAGACCGTCTATTTTGACCGTCACGTTAAAACGCATCACTGAACTCGAAAGGAACAGTATACGTTGTGCGTATTGATGATGAGTTATTGCCGATGGGAACAATATACGCTAAAACAATGAGAACATTAAATTATGATAGTTTATCATTTTAATAAAATTTTGTTATTAATTGGCTTCGAACAATGAAATATCAAATGCTTTGCTACAAAAATTTCAAAAATAGTTTTGCCTCAAAAATGATATAAAAACAGAAAACCAACAATGTGATCACCCTCATAGTACAAGTGCAAACTGCCTTTAACATCACTAATAACCTCAAAAAAACGCTCATTTTTGCGCATTTCCCCACGATAATACACAGTCCCATTAATTAGTTTTTATTAATTAAAACAAGATAGTAGCTTGTTTTTTATTTCTGCAAAAGAGTATTGCGCCAGTTGCGTTGAAGCATCAATGAAGCCGTGATGAAATATTTTGGTCAAATAAACATTGGGAAGCATTATGAAAACCAGATTAACCATTGCTGCGATATTACTTGCAGCTATTTCGATGCCCGTCTTATCGGAGACGGTAAAACAAGAAGTACCGCAAGCCATTCTACCTATGCACGAAACATCCAAGCCGATTACGTTTGATCACTTGCGTCACGCACAAGTGGAATGTACTCAATGCCATCACCAAAACGAACAACGCGCAATGAGCTTTACCTCCTACAAATGTGCAAGCTGTCACTCTACCGCGAAGAAAGACAAGTCTGAAGATAACGCTTACTTCAACATCATTCATGGTCGTAAAGCACTGCCAGGTGATCTTGGAACTCGCTGTATGTCTTGTCATATCAAAGAGCAAAAGACCAGAAGTAAAGACAAGCCTAGCTTAACTGGATGCACAAATTCCGGCTGCCATAAATAATAATTTGAATTGAGGTAATTATGAGTATCGACCGTCGTACATTAATAAAATTTATGGGCATTGCTGCTGCAAGCGCATCAACCACAGTCGCATTTGGTAGTAATGCAAGCAGTGCAGCTCCCGTGTCTACACGCAAACTATTTGAAGAAGTTAAACTAGGCACATTAACCCTAAAAAACAGACTTATCCGTTCTGCTACGTCTCAGTATCGCGCCACTGTCGATGGTGATCCTACTGAAGATTTGATGCGCGTCCATCGCGAACTCGCTCAAGGTGGAGTTAGTCTTATCATCACCGGTCTGACTTACATAATGAAGGACGATCAATATGGCCAAGCGGGTACGGGCTTATATGAAGACTCTCAGATCGATTTATATCAAAAAGTGGTCAAAAATGCCCACGATCATGGCGCTAAAATAGCCGTACAGTTAGCAATGGTTGGCCCACAGAGTGACTATCGTATTGACCACCGCGTAGTCTATGGCGCATCTAAAGTGCCACACCCTATTTATGGCACAGTGCCAAATAAAGTCATGACTAAAGATGACATTAAATTTGCCATTCAATCATTTATCGATGCCGCTCTCAGAGCTAAAAAAGCGGGTTTCGATGCCATTGAATTGCATTTCGCTCACAATTATCTAGTGAGTCAATTCTTATTCCCTTACTACAACGATCGAACCGATGAATACGGCGGCCCAATAGAAAACCGTGCTCGGTTTGCGTTTGAAATTTTAGAAGCCGTTCGTGGCGCTGTCGGTGCTGACTACCCAATTATTGCCAAGGTTCATGGCCGTGATTACTTGGGCAGTCAAGCGGGTGGTAATACTCAAGATGAAAACCTATTTGTCATTAAAGGCTTAGTTAAGCGTGGTATTACGGCATTGGATATCAGTGGCGGTAATAAAGTGCGCGGAATGGGGGAGTTTCATCCTGAGCTTCAGGACGAGAAAGACCAATCCTATTTTGCCGATGATGCTAAATACATCAGCGAACATGTTGATGTTCCAATGATGGTGACTGGGGGCAATCGCTCACCACATCTAATGGAAAAAATTCTCGCAGAAGTTAGCAATATTGAAGCATTTGGTTTTGGTCGAACCATGTTATCTGAACCAAATTTAGCCAACAACTGGAAACAAGATCCAAACCACAAGCCACGCTGTTTGTCGTGTAACTGGTGTATCGCCAACTATGGCACTCAAAAATCGCAATGTGTTCTCAATGTATCGCGCGCCTATATCCCTGCCGGGCATTAACTATTTAACCAATTTATTGAGTTGGTTTACCTAATTGACCGCATAAAAACTAATAACTCAGTGCGGTCATCAACATTATTGATGGAAATATTAACGATGAACAAAACAAAAATATTTACCCTACTTGCTACCGCAACAATGTTAAGCAGTCCAGCCATAGCCGCAGATAATTATGATATTGGCGGCATGGTACGCGCAAATTATGCCTATGTGGACTATGACGATGCATCTCAAGATAAACTCGGTGATATGAAATTTGAGGTTGCGGCAATTTCGTTTAACGGCGAAAAAGACGATTTTGGTGTCTCTATGGAATATCGCTTGAGAGCTGATTTTGATGCCATTAAACATGGTTTTGCTTACTACAAGCCTAATGACAACACCACGATTAGAGCGGGTATCGCCAAGGTTCCATTTGGTAATATAGGATATATTTCTAATAGTTATTGGTTAAGTTTACAGTATTACGTAGGCTTTGAGGATGACTACGACGCAGGTTTTTCTGTTCAGTACGATGGCGATGGTTACCGCACCGATGTGGCTTTCTTCAAAGGTGCTGAAAACTCTGCATCATTAACCAATCGGTTCGCAGCCGATCTTTACACTGGTAATATTAATGGCACCGAGTACACCGCAGAGGAGTCAAATCAAGTTAACTTGCGTCAATCCTTCTTTGTTGACACTTTTGGTATAAAATCTACTATTGGTGCATCGGTTGAGTATGGGCAAATGTACGACAATGCTACCGGTAATAATGACAATCGTTATGCATATGCCGTCCATTATGACGGTACAATGGATGCGTGGAATGTGCAGGCTCAGTACCTGAAATACCAATTTGATACCGCCACATCGGATCAAAATGCCGTGGCAATGAGCGTATGCGGTGGTGCTTATGAGATTGCATCAGAAGCCTCTGCAGTCACCGTCAATGTATCCAGAAAGCTTACCTCTGCTTGGGGTGATTTAAAAATCTACAACGACTTTAACGTATTGATGCCTGAGCAAGACGAATTCGATAATAGCTATCAGAACGTTACCGGTATCAGTGTTGCAAACGGGCCACTCTTTGCCTGGTTCGATTTTATTGTGGGCAAGAACATGCTTTGGTCTTCACGTAGTAATCATGTTGGCTTGCAAGATGCCTTTGGCGATTGGGACAAAAAAGTAAACATCAATCTTGGCTACTACTTCTAAGATAACAGACATAGGCCAGTCCATGCGATTGGCCTAATTACTTGATAGGGTAGACATACTCGATAGGTTACACCGATGACAAAAGAAAAGATGTTGAATGAGTACGTAACCTTAGACGAGCTGCGGATTTTATTAGCTGTCTATAATTCAGGTTCTATAAGTTGTGCCTCTGTTGATATTGGTGTCATGCCGTCAACAATCAGCCGCAGCCTGTCGAGATTAGAAACTAAGCTCGGTACATCATTAATAATGCGTAACACCAGAAAGATTGAATTTACTGCGGATGGACTGAAGTTACTCGCCCATGCCAAAGAGATCACCGCATCAGTGAACAACATTGAGGATGAATTTAGATCTAATGGTGCGACGCCATCGGGTACCTTACGGATTAATGGTGCATCACCGGTATTAGTTCACCTCATCAGCCCCATTCTAAAGAAGTATTTAACCCAATATCCACAGGTCAATATTGAGTTACAAAACAACGAAGAGATAATTGATATTATTGAGAAGAAAGTAGATATTGCGCTGCGCGTCGCGCCACTGACTGAAAATAGCTATCAAGTTACTCACATAGGCTCGAGTAAACGACGTTTATTGGCCAGCTCAGAGTATCTTCGTCAGTATGGCTTTCCTAACTCAATAGAAGATTTAAACAATCACATATTACTCGGTCTTGAAGGCCCCTCGATCCTTAACACATGGCCGATTGAAGATGGTAAAAGTCAGAACCTTCGGGTTTCTCCCCGTGTTGTAGCTTCTAGTGGTGAAGTGTTAAGAAAAATGACCCTGTCTGGCACAGGTATAGCGTGTATCACTGACTTTATGACCAAAGCAGATCGTAATAGCGGCAAGTTAATTGAGGTATTAAAAGATCAAACAATTGATGAAAAAAGAGAAATCAGTGCGGTGTGCTATCGCGGAACGAGCTCCTCTATCAAGGTGTTATCCTTTATTGAATTTTTGAAAAAGGAGTTACCCAGCCTGCTATAAGCTTTAATATTGATTTGCTGTCAAAGCATTACCAATACAGCGCGTTACCAGTCAACATTAAGGGTTTGTTGAATTAAGCCGCTATGCGGCAGGGAAAGATAAACAACATCTTAATTGTGTTAATGTCAATATAATGAACTGTCGATTTAATTAATGTTACCAATCTATGCTGGTTAACATACAGACATCATAACAATATCAAGGATAAACAAGTTAAAACAATATCTTCTCTATTTAAACCTTTAATGCATGTCGCGGGCAAACATCAATGCGCATTATCTAATGTTTAGGTGTATATCGGTCAATTTGTTAGTTATTTGCGTAACACAAACATCATCAGCACCATATTTGCGCACTAACAGACGCCCAAATTTCGACCCAAGGTATAAACGAATTACCAACATAAAGATTAGTGATTTGTTGTACGGATTGACGGGTTGATTAGAACGGCAGTTGCTCACCGCTAACATCATAAAACTGACCGGTATTGTGAATAGATAAATTGTTAATCACTTTGATAATCCTAAGCGCGGAATCATTAACCTTTACCTGTGCAGAGCTGCCGCCCATTTCAGTTTGCACCCAGCCAGGATGAACAGAGACCACCGCGACATTATCATCAACAAGTTCAGTCGATAAATTGATGGCTAGCATATTGGCTGCGGCTTTAGACATTCGGTAACCATACCAATCGACACCTTGTGGTTGTGATAGCGATCCCTTAGAAGACGAGATAATCGCTATTTTGCACAAACGTGTTTTATTCAATAGAGTTAGTAAACAATGGGTTAAAAATAATGGCCCGAGCGCATTCACTTTAAAACACATTTCAGCGTCAGCATAATCGATAGCATGGATACTGTGATTATCTCGATCTAAAAAGCCCGCATTATTAACAATTAAATCGAGACTAATATTTTGCTGACGGAGCTTATTCGCTAAGCGATTGATTGTTTCAGGACTCGTGATATCCATCGATTCAATGAATAATTTGTCAGTAAACTGAGCCTTTAAAGACATAAGATCAGTCTTTGTCGCGTCATCTCTACAGGTCGCTATGACGCTGCAACCGTTGACAAGATATTGCTCTGTTAACGCTAGACCAATGCCTCTATTCGCACCGGTGATTAATACCACTTCACTATTCATTAAAAACCTCTAAATCGATTGTTTTATCTAATTATTCTGATAACTTCTTCTGATAAATATAGATGCAAAATATAGATGTAAAACATTGATAAATATTATCTTGTCGTTGTGCCATTGTGGATGTAAATCGAAATGTTTATTCTGTGCTGCGATAGGAAGAGTAATACCAACAATGCGGCAGTATTACGATCAACCACAATGGCTGAGTGATCATTGTCATGCTCTGCTTGTTCCTCGTATACTTGCTCTGAATTCATAAGCTGGTGGCTGTAAATGAGCGTTCAACATACTCGCGCGAACTACCTTGCTCAAATGACCAGCTGCGAAGTAACTATTTGGACGTTGCAGCAATGCTTAATGTATTGAGAGCAGCCGATATTTTGTTAATAACCTTATCGCAGCCGGCAATATTATGACGCAGTTTAATGTACTTCGGGTTGTTATACGACAGCCAAACCTTGTTATCAGCATCCTCGCTAATCAATACCTTTTGTGGCAAGTCAATTGCGACAAGCTGGTTACACTGCATCAATTGGGTGCCGATGTTAGGATTTCCGAAAATTATCACTTCAGTTGGCTTCAGTGCTAAGTTCACTGCGGCGGCATTTTTTTGATGATCAATTCGGGAAAAAACCGTAAACCCTTTATCTTTTATGATTGTCTCAAACCTATCTGCCGTTTCTTTGGCCGAGTAATGGCTTGCAACAGTGATAAGGCTCTCTAACGCGTAAGCATGAGTCGAAGCGAATAAGACGGCAACGGCTAAGCAAATATTTCTAATCATAAAGTCACCTATTAGGTATGTTTGATGAATAGTGGCACTTCGGCATAAAACGCGGGCACAAGCAGCGTTATAAAAATAGTGATAAATTCTTAGCTAAGCATTTGTTCTACGCGAGCGCTAATATGAATTAAGTTATGAATTAAGTTTCAGGGCACTTTATCAGCGCGTCCCTAATTTAACTGCAGTACCCAAAGTCATTATTTTGGACGAACCATCCATAACGTCCCGGCTAGGAATGGTTTCAGTCGCGGTATAAATCATAAATCCGCCATGAAAAATTAAATTTAAACCATCGTACTGCGAACAGGCTTAAATAGGAATTCAATTAGTGATACTTAAGTGATCCCCCCAATACTGCTGTTTACTCCTTAGGCGCATATCGTAATGAAGAGACGTAATGAAGAGACGTAATAAAGAATCGTAATGTATACGATCCATCAAGTGCTGGTGGACGTAATATGCACCAATAAATTAACCTACTAATTATATATTGGTTTTTATTTGAACAGTTGCACGGAACAATGCGTAAATATGCAGTTAAATGAATGGAAGATAAAAATCCTTGCAGGGTAAGCCTTTTGTTTTTGCATAAATAAGAATATTTATTCGATTATTATGTGAGGCTAATCCGCGAGTATAGTGCCGTTATTTGGACTGCTCTTTAGACCGCTTTTCGGCATGTTTACGCTATAGACATGGTATGCACATGTTGTAAACTCAGCATGCTTTTTTTGTTTTACTTCGAGGTATGTTTGGCTTCACATCATTCTTTGCTTAATCATCAACGTCATTTTGAACGTATAGGGCCTGACTATCGTAATGGCGATTCGGTCAGTTTTCTCGACATCAAGCATACCTTTGGTTTGCAGCATATCCGTGTCGGTAAATGGGTTAATCGAGAAGAGTCTGCGCTTGCGGCAAATCTAATATTTGATTCGCTAGCCGACTTAGCCAATATTCTAGGCGTGCCGCCTGAGCTCATTGGCTTACGTGGTAGTTTGCGCTTTGCCTTTGGGCATGGCGGCCAAAAGGGGGTTCAGGCACATTATTCACCAGCATATCGTGAGCTAGCCTTAGCTAAAAATGCCGGAGCAGGGGCGTTAGCCCATGAGTTTTGGCATGCATTCGATCACTATATCGCTGACAAAATGTTTATTGATGACAGTCTGTTGAGCCCAGATGCCTACATGAGCGGTGCTAACCGATATGCTTGTGCCACCGACCATTGGCTTGCCGACAAATCGTTAATTGCTCATCCACTTAACCAGCAATTATCCAAATTATTCGAAATCACCTTTTTGAATGCCAGCAGCCAAGAGCCACACGGTTCTTTACTCGATGCTGCTTTACCAGGTGTAACCTCATCACATGCTTCCTTACCACATGAGTACGTGCGGCGCTCAATTGCATTAGATAAACTGCAACGCAGCCAATATTTTGCTAAACCTACTGAAATGATGGCTCGCGCCTTTGAAGCCAGTATTGAAATGTATTCACAAGCCAATGCCGATATAACTAACCCTTACTTAGTCAACAGCACTATCAACTCCCCCTTAGCCAAACACGGCGCTTATCCAGACGCACAACATTGCGCTGAGATTTACCAAGCCCTATTGGCATATTTTGAACCTTTGGGAATCGCGTTTGATAAGCAGAACGGGTAAAGCAGCCCAGAGTAGAATGCACAGTCTTGAACGAGATAAATGACCTTGAACGAGATAAATAGCCTTGATATGAATGTACAGTCTCGAATGAGATAAATGATCTTGTACGAGATAAATGGCCTTGAACGAGATAATCGCCCTTGAGCAGAATAAGCAGTCTTGAATCCAATAGCCTTGAGCTAGATAAGCACTAAACTAAATGTTCACTGTCATGAGATCGTGCAACTACATGTTAAGTTTAGATAATAAAAAAGGCCCAGCTTAATAGCTAGGCCTTGGCGTTTTAGATTGGTAAAGGTATTGAAGCTTATTGCTAACGACCCATAATGAATAGCTTATATCTACCTTGAACAATACCGTTAATGGCTTGCTTATAACCCATTACTCAAAACCAATTACTCAACACAAATTATTCAAAACTCATTGCTCAAAATAATTGTTTATAAAGAATGGCCCTTTAGTAATGGTTTACTGTTTTTTATAAACCACGCCGTCTTTCATCACAAAGGTGACGTTTTCCATTAGGCTGATGTTATCCAGCGGATTGCCGTCTACGGCGATAATGTCGGCCAAGAAACCCGCTTTGATCTGGCCTAAATTATCTTGTTTTAGCAGTGCGGCACTATTTACCGTCGCGGCCTGCAGGGCTTGAGACGGTGTCATACCAAAGGTCACCATGCGTGAAAACTGTTTACCATTGTCTCCATGGGGATAAATAGCCGCATCTGAACCAAACACCATCTTGGCGCCGGCCTTAACGGCTTTTCTAAAGCTGTCACGCTGGGCTTGTGACACTTGCTTTTCTTTATTGATATTGGCTTCTGGTACGCCATTCGCCGCGCCGAAGGCTAGGGTGTATTCAGTGTTGTAAATATCGCAAGACAAATAAGTGCCCGCTTTCAATGCCATTTTAATGGCTTCATCATCCATAAAACTACAATGTTCAATGCTGTCGATACCCGCGCGTATCGCATCTTTAATGCCGCTAGTACCATGGGCGTGGGCGGCGATAACAAGGCCTCGCAGATGGGCTTCATCCACGGCAGATTTGAGCTCTTCATAAGTCATCTGCTGGGCGCCAACTTGGGTGCCTTTAGAAAATACCCCGCCAGTGGCACAGACTTTAATCGCATTGGCACCGTATTTAATGTTTTCACGTACTTTAGTGCGCACTTCCCAAGGGCCGTCGGCAACACCCTGGGCTTGGGCGTGGGCTTCTGGTGCGGGGAAGTTGTCGTCACAATGACCACCAGTGATCCCTATTGCATTACCCACGGCCCATATGCGTGGTCCTGGGATATCACCTTCGTTAATTCCATCGCGAGTAGCAATGACGGAATAACCCGATGCGCCTAAGTCTCGCACTGTAGTAAAGCCTGCAAGTAAGGTTTTCTGGGCATTTTTAACCGCTTTAACGGTTTGTCTTGGCACTGAATAATTCATCGACTCTAAAAAGTTATCTTCAGCATCGCCAGATAAATGCACGTGCATATCCATCACCCCAGGCACCAGCGTTTTACCCTTGAGATCGACCAAGTTGTAATCGGCTTTATTGGTGATGTTTGCAGCGGTGGTAACCTTAATTATTTGATTGTCTGATACGATAATCGCAGCATCATTAACACTTTTACCTTTAGCAACGTCGATATAAGCATCGGCTAAAATCAGCGTGTCTTGGGCAAAAGCAGGGCAAAGAACCGAGGCTCCTAAGCTTAGGCTAAGGGCGATCTTAATCGCATTAATTTTATTATTTTTTAAAGGCGAGGCCATTTGTAAAAATCCTTGGTTGTTATTGTTAGGAGCCGACATTGTTTATTTTGCATCGTACTAGGAATAGCACTAGGAATAGCACTAGGTATAGCCAGCCCTTTCTCTGCTTAAACGTCTGTTTGCACATAGCTTAAAAAGCATACGAGCGATAAAGACTCGATTTTACAAAGCATATTAACAACTTGTTAACGTTACACGTAATAATTTGTGTATCAATTTGTATTAGCAGAAAGTAATAAAGGGCAGTTTAATGGGTGTAACGCGTTCTAATAACAATAAATCACCATCTCTAATTCGATTCTTACCGCCATTCATAGAGTTGCCACTGCAAAGAACCGCACGACTATGTGCGTCGCTCCATCTCACTCGATAAACATAAACGCTGCCATTACTTTGGCAAACCTACCTAAATGATGGCACGCGTATTTTGGTTGAAGCCTGCATTGAAATGTATTCGCAGGATTATGCCAGTATCTCCAATCCATACTTAGTCAAAAGCACCATTGACTCGGCACTTGTTAAACATGACGCTTATTCTGGCGCGCAGCGCTGCCATGAAATATATCAAGCGATGATGGAATATTTTGAACCTTTAGGTATATAGTTTTATAAGCAAAGCGGATGATGGTTTTTCAATATAATAAACACCAAAATTATGCTGGTAGATTGGTATGTTTTATTAAATTTTTCATAATCCTAGAGTTCAACATGTGATAATATTTAAACAAATAATTTACCGATAAATACTCTTATGATCTACTTTGATACCGCAGCCTCATATCCTCTATTGCCTGAAGTTAAAATTTCTCTGATGAATGCGTTTGAGACATTTTATGCAAATTCAGCATCCAGTCATTTGATGGGGTCTATTGTCCAGAAGGAAATTGATCAAGTAAGAGAAAAACTAGCGGATTCAATCGGTGCTTACCCAAGTGAAATTGTGTTTACCAGTGGCGCAACAGAATCAAATAACATCGCTTTTAAAAGCTTACTGTTAAGTGGTGACATCCCTGCAGGCAAAAACCATATAATCACCTCCACAATTGAGCACAAGTGTGTATTAGCGATATGTGATTATTTTAAATCGATTGGTTTTGAAGTCACTTATATTAAACCTAATGTGGATGGCATTATTTGTCCAAATGATGTCAAGGATGCTATTAACGAAAAAACGGCTCTAGTGTCAATCATGCACGTTAATAATGAATTAGGAACAATTAATCCGATTGGTGAAATTGGTAAATTGTGTTCTGAAAACAAAGTTATATTCCACTCAGATGCAGCGCAGAGTTATGGCAAAACAGAGATCGATGTCGATGATCTTAATATAGATGTCATGTCATTTTCCGCTCACAAAGTCGGTGGTCCAAAAGGCATTGGTGCGATCTACATACGAGATTTACGCCATAGAAAGCTTTTGCCGGTTATTCATGGCGCTGGTCAAGAGCAAGGCTTAAGAGGAGGAACAATTGCTGCGCCGTTGATTATCGGTTATGGCACCGCTATTGATTTTTTCCCGAAATATTACCAATTGTTTTCTGAAATGTGCACAAAAGAGTACTTAATTGAAGGGCTCACTAATGAAGGGATTGGCTTTAAAATAAATGGTCGAACTAAAATCTTACCTCATTGTTTATCCTTAACATTATTGAATACCAACGTAGCGTTAATGATCCGCGATAATGATCAAAAACTTAGCCTAGCACAAGGCTCAGCTTGTTCTTCAAAAGAAATCGAAGCTTCACATGTATTAACATCTTTAGGTTTAACGCGTGAACAAGCTGAAGATACTATTAGACTTAGTTTTCCACTTGATGTGACGTTTGAACAAATAGATACATTTATTAAAGCTGTAAAAAAAGCGACTAGATAGTCGCTTTTTATTTATTTGTAGCAGGTGACACAAGCTCCACCACCTTCGGCTTCATCGTATATGTCGTCTAGTTCCCCAAAATCACATACACCACCAAAATCACCTAACAAAGCATTGCTACGTTTCTTTTTATTAAAACGAGCAACTTTTTTCTCATGGTTTTCAATGATGCGTTTTTGTACTTCTGGATCTTCTAAAGTTTCAAGAGGTTGACCTTGGCCCATCCAATAAAAGCGCTCACCGGTAGTACTATTACTATCATCACCTTTCTCAAAAGCTTTCGCTTCTTCAAATAAAGTAGGGTGCTTTTCCATCAGCTTTACCCATTCAATTTTTCGCTGATAGAAGCAAAAAGTACAACCCGAACGTGAACGCCACTTGTAATATTCAGGAAGATCTAACCCATTACGTTGAAGGATATTTTCAATATCACTTCTAACAATGCCATGTTTTCTGAAAGGGAATACAGACTCAATAGGTTTCTCTATGGTCATGTATCCCGTTCTTTCAGGCTCGTCAGCTCGAATTCCGACGTAGTTTTTAATCTTATAACCGTCTTTAATAAAACTATCTAACCATTGCTCAAATGGTTTTAGTTTCATTTGCACGGTACACCAGCGATCACGTTGTGAGGGCAGGTAGTTACCGTGCTCTTTTAGCAAGTGTGCAAAGTCTTTTTCGCCACGACCTTCAATATTGTTTAATGATCGTGCATTTAAACGGTGAATATAACCCAGTTTTTCTTCAAGTTTATCAATAAACTCGTTGGTTTCTGGTAGCTCGTAGCCGGTATCAGTAAAGAAGTATTCAACTTCTAATTCGGGATACGTTTCTTTGACAAATAATGCTAAGGCGCTACTGTCTTTGCCGCCAGACAACCCTAGAACATGTTTAACTTTTTCAGTCATTAACAACCTCTGTTACGCTTTCACTTTGTTCCATCAAATTTGTTAGCATGTTAGTTAAAGCGGCCAATTGTTTCTCTTTAGATAAATCAGAGAAAGACGACTTTATTTTTTCTACAACTTGCAAAACGTCGCTATCCATTTCTAAATCGTACTGTATAAATCCACCAAATTCTTGATGCTTACCTTCACTATTGGTAGTGATGAATGCCAGAGGTTTTGAACTACCTTTGGTTTGTAAATTACCAAATGACTCAATACGTCTGAATTGAACACATAAATTTTGCAGTTCATCTAAGCCGTTACGAAGATGTTTGTCGGTCCAATTTCGTTCAGGAGCACCCGTTGCAAGATTAATAACAAATTCAAATTTACTCGGATTATTAATGCACTGACCTATTCGTTTAGCGAGCTCTTTGACATTAGGTCGCTTGGCTATGCCCTCAACAAATTTACAACGTGTTTTGAGATTGTTATTAAATTCTTCACCTAACGTCTCAATGATTATTTGTTTGAATCCATTATATAAAATATCATTTTGAGCGCTTAAATCTTCAATTGCAGTTCTCAGTTTATAACCCAATTGATCTTCTAAAGCAGGGTCGTTTTTGTCAAAACCAAACACAGCAGGCAAATCTTCTAAGATAAGTTTAAAAGGATCGCTAGCGCCAATGACTTTGTTTCTAAAGTCTCTTGCTTCTTTAGTTAATCCATTTTGTTGGCTACCACTAAAGCTCTCTCCACTAGTTTTTTTAACCCAAGATGGTAGCTTATGGACTATTCCAACAATGTGTTTTGCTATATTCAAAATAGCACTGTCAGTCTTAGTATTTCCAATTGTAGCTTGAGCTAAATTATCTAACAAATGACTCTGAATATCTGATATTTCAAAATATCGTACCGCAGCTTCATGTGGGTGCTTATAGATTTTATTAACCAATTCCTCATCTAATTCAGGAATAAAAATAAACTGATTAGTAGAATCCCAATCATAAAAAGCGATTTGTCCTTCAAGTGACTTTAACAGCGCTAATCCATAGATGCGACAAAGCCCAGTTGTTAAGCCAAAAGGTGGCAACATCCAACGTTCATATAATTGTGCGATGGATACATGTGCTGTGGTTGAATTCTTTTTTATAAAAGCAAAACCATCTTGCCAAAGTGCATACATCTTTGGATTAGCATCTATGGTTTCTTTACTCCATGTTTTGGGAAATAAATAACCCTCAGGAGTATAATTATGCCAACCCTTGCTCTTTAAACACGATAGATATAAGCCTTTCTCTGGAGGGAAGCTATTTTCATCGAAGCCTAAATCTTTTTGGTCCCCATTTACAAACATTGCATTCATCAATTTACGAATTGCACTGTTTGCACTACCAGAAGGTTTAGAGCGGTTAACTAACTCATTAATTACAATTGGTGCTTTGTGATAGATTTCTTCTGCAATTACAGACGCCAATGAAGTCAGAGGAGATGAGGGGGGTAATGGATTATTCCAATGCGTCCACTGTGCATTTTTGTAGATATGTTGCAGTTCTTTTTCTACATTTTGTTGTGCAAAGATGATGCGGTTTTCTAACTCGTTCTTGGCGATCAAGTCATGTGTAATTTTCTGCTCATCTTTAAGGATTTGCTTAAGTGCGATCAGCTCAATGGCCGCTGTTTGTAGAATACTAAAATCGTCATACTCACCGATAACGCAATGACCTAATTTTTCTGGATTTGATGCAATTTCTTTAAACATTTGCGTCACAGCGGGTGATACCGATAAAACAAACGTAAGGAAAGCCTCGCCTGTTTTCGGTTCAGTATTGAGCTGTTCAAGTAAAGATTTTTCGACTTTATTGATGAGCTTAGTTGTTGCCCATCTCATCGTGCCAGTTTTGTGATAGTGTGCCGTCGCTAATATATTTTGCGGCAAATCACAAACCGTTGTCCAATCAACACCTTGACTAACTGCTTCGACACGCTCACTTATCAATGTGTTGATATCGATATCACTACCTTGGAAAACAAATAAAGCATCATGTTTCTGTCGGTAAATAATGACAGTCCATGTTTGTAAATCATCTAATGCAGCAACAATTTCACTATTTTTAAACCCACGAGACACAAAATAGTGTTTTATGAAATCTTTCTTTGCATGAAGCTGATGATGAAATCCAAAAATAGTTAATAGTGCAATAACTTTCGTTATTGAAACATGAAGATCACTACCTTTTTGCTCCGCACGATATATAGCATCACAACCTTCCAACCATGCTTTACTATCATGCGATGTCACAATTAAGTGATGCAAATTATGGTGAAGGTAATCCCAATACATTTCTGGCCTGTATAAAACTAGGTCATCTTGAGGTTGTGTATAGTTATCTTCTAGAAACTCACGAAAACCATACTTCTCATGTGATGCGAGAAAACCGAATAAGCTACGCTCATTTTGTGAAAAACGGCGTCTTGAAACAGGACCTAGAAGTAAACTAACAATAGGATCAAGTGGTAGAGTATTGGTTAATGCATCAACATTTCGATGTTGACTAGCGAAAGCACTACTGACAGCATTGACTAACTTTGCATACTTGTTTTCTATTTTTGATGAAATTTCAGCTGAGCGAGTTATGGAGTCACCAACGAGGATTAATGATTCGTCAATTGATGGATTAAAACTTAGATCTCGATAGCGTCCCTGAACTTTGCTCCATTCTTGCTGCGTTTTTGCATCTTTATTTTTAGCGTAATCAGAAAACGCTTGATGTAAGAAACCTATCATCAACACAGGACGACTAGCTTGTTGTACTACGTCAGCTAATGCTTGAAATAAATGCAAATCTTTATTAGCGCGTGATTGATAATCTAAAGCCTTACCCATTTCATCTAGTAAGATTAATACGCCATCACCATTGCTTTGCGTTGAAGAAAGAACCTGTTTAATTTCAGAAAGACATTCATCATCATTTAAGTCTGTAATTTTATTCACATCGTGAGTTATACCAAGTGCAATATACAAACTTAGTAAAATACTGTTTGCTGGCGATTCTAAACCACAAACATGCTTAACTGTTTTCCAACCAATGTTGATTGCAAATCGTTTCTGAAATTCGGACGAGAGGATCGGCGATGATTGTAACTTTTCGGTAGCGTAATCGCGTAACTTAGTATCAGTAGACAATAAACATGATAAAAACAACGCGACTGTAGATTTACCTGAACCATAAGGCCCTGTAATGGTATATACCCTTTGTGCATTAGCATCGTATTCGCGACTGACGGTATCAAGCACATTAACGGCGGTACCATGAAGAATAAAATCGTCAATAAAGGACCGTAAATCTTCGCTATCACCATCAATACGGGTAGAGCTTTTATAACGTTGGTTGATAGTTATGAGTGATTCAGTCATTTTTAGTGCCATAATATTGATTCAAATAGTGAGTGCTATTGGTCTTTGCATATTCAGAAACGTTGACTTGCCTTAATCCTAATGAATCGACCCATGAAATATTGTTGTCAGTAAAGCCCTGAACTTCATCGAGTTTTTGACCTAATCCTGATTCAGACAACCGGAATATCCGACCGGGTGAGCAGGGTTTACTCAATAATGAGTCGAAATCAACAGTGCTGACTTTAGAATCTACAGTTTCAGTTTTAAAAAACTCAAGCAGGGCATAAGTAAATATTTCGATCGGCAGTTCAGGACGTTCAGCGAGGTTACTAATGTAAAAACCGCCACCGTTATCTTGTATCAAATTTAATTCAGACAAAGGTGAAATAAAATGGTCTTCATCTATGTTGATACTTTTTTTCGATGGAGTAGCTTTGAGCTTTTTACTATAGGTATTCAAAAAGCAGTCAATATCTTTCTTTATAGTAGAAATATTACCCAGCTCACTATCAACGAGTTTTTTTGCATCTTCAAAACAATCAGCGATGAGCTTTGTTTTTTCAAAATGTTGCACATTTGCGAAATTAAAAAAGTAACGGTAAGCCGTCAAATGTTCAACATTAAAATTTAACCAGAAATGAACTAACCAAATTGAGCCAGGCAGTTCTAGGTAAGGGTCTCTTCCATCCTCTAAGCTTTCACCACCAAAAAGATATTCGCCATTTTGTGACACAGAATGAGTAAATGAATTATTTGATCGTTCAGAATGAATCACGTTAGAAGCTTCAGCCCAATACTGAATAGCTTTAACCATATTTTTACCAACACCAAGTTCGACTATCGATTGACGAATGCTGTCTTCATCAGAACTTGAGAATTTACCATTTGAATTCAAATGATTAACTGCCTTGAATAGCCATCCATAGCGCAGAGGGAAAGTGTCATGACCTGTAAACTTAGCTTTCATCGCTTATTAGTGCCTCTGGAGAAATTGTCCAGAGGCGATACTAGCCTGATTTTCAAAATAACGAAAGAACTTTATCCTAAAGACTGTTCATTTGTACAGTGCATTTTTTAAAATATTTTTTTTTATTGTAGTAAACTAGTCAATACGGTAAATTCATGAATACAATGAACAATTATGTTGTTTTTTTGTTATAAGGGATCTTGTTTTAATCGACAAGGAATTGATTTAGCAGCTAGCTGCCGAAGAATAAAGGATTGTAATGCTAAGTAAGATTTTATCAAACTTTTCAGAAGACGAACTGTTAAGTTTTTTGCCTAAAGAGTCGATTCGATTTGCGCTTGATTTAGATGAGATAGACAACCAGATAAATGAAAATGCAAATTACAATAAAAAAAGTCTTGCTACAGTAGTTGCAAATGTAAAGCAAATCGATTTTGTTTTTGATGATAAGCTGCGTAAAAAATTGATTGAGAGGTTATCCCCCAATTTATTACTAGATTTATTCCCAGATTTTAATGTCACACCTACTCAAATAACACCTAAATACTATGATGCAGCGATTAGCTGGGCTGAACAAAACCAATTTGAATTCGCCCAAAAAATTGGCTTGTCTGACGTTTATCAGAGTCGACTTCAACAAAATGTAGATTTCACAAATATTTCTCGAATAGAACCCAATTATCCTCTATATCCCTATCAACAAGACATATCAAATCAAGTGCTTAATGAGTTTGATAACAATCATAAACGCGTTCTTCTTCATTTGCCTACGGGTTCAGGAAAAACAAGAACGGCAATGAATATTGCTGCTGAACACTTACGGCAATCTAATAAACATGTTGTTTTATGGTTAGCTGATAGAGAAGAGCTTTGTTCACAAGCTTATGCTGAATTTTCAACGGCATGGCAATCTCTTGGGAATAGAGCTACGACGTTATATGGATTTTATTCCAATTCCGATGAAAGTTTAGGAGGTATTGATTCAGGCTTTGTTGTGGCTGGACTGCACAAGTTTTTAAGTTTACGAAAAAACGACTCTCGACAGTTAAAACTATTATACAAAGAATTATGTAAAAAGGTGACCTTGGTAATTTTTGATGAAGCACATAAGGCCATAGCCCCAAAGTTTCAAGAAGTGGTAGATGATTTTATTGGTGATGAAAACTTCCATGCAAACTTATTAGGATTAACAGCTACACCAGGACGTAGTTATTCTGCCGATGGCCTATCGGAGGAAGACGAACGTTTATCAAATTTTTTTAATAATAATAAAGTTTCAATGAGAATTTCAGGATATTTGTCACCTATTGATTATTTAGTCGATAAAGGTTATTTAGCCAAAGCCAATTTTAAATCACTAAATTATGATTCATCAGCTATCTCTGCTTATGAATTAAGAGATGCTGGCGGTATTGAAACCATGAAAACACTAGCAAATAACATGAGTCGTAATAGACAAATTATTCAAACCATAATTGACGAATGTAATAATGGTGCACAAATAATAGTCTTTGCATGCACCGTGGAGCATGGCATCAATCTTGCGTCAGCTCTTGCCTACAAAGGCGTGAAGGCTGCTTCAATAGACAGTAAAAATGACACAACAGAAAGTCGACGAGCAAAAATTCAACAATATAAAAGTGGTGCTATTCAGGTGCTTGTTAACTTTAATGTATTAACTGCTGGTTTTGATGCACCAAAGACAAACGTTACTATTATAGCTAAGCCTATGAACTCTCTTGTTCAATATCTTCAAATGGCGGGACGTGCCATGAGGGGGTATAAAAGTGGTGGCAATAAAGAGTGCAACATTTATACAGTCATGGACAATATCCCAGAATTCCAAAGCGTAAGTATTGCGTTTAGCTATTGGAACGATATGTGGGTAGATAAGGAAGAACAAGATGAGTAATAGATTTTTAAGTGCAGAAACCGTGATTGAGTCTTTACGGGACAACGGATACAACAATACAGCTTATGCACTTGCCGAATTAATCGATAATAGTTTGCAGGCGACGGCTACAAGAGTTGAAGTAGGATTTATTGAAACTCAGCATAGTGAACGTAAGAACTATAGTGTCACAGAAATCTCGCTATGGGATAATGGTGTTGGCATGGATATTGACACCCTTCGAATTGCAATGCAATTCGGTGGTGGAAGTCATAGAAAAGATAGTGCTGGTATGGGAAAATTTGGTATGGGTCTACCGAATTCTTCTATCTCTCAGTGCAAACGAGTTGAGGTATGGAGTTGGCAAGGTGGTGGCAATCCACATTATACCTATCTTGATGTTGACGAGATGAAAAGTGGTTCACTTGAAACCATTCCAGAACCAAAAGAATTAGCAATCCCAATTCAATATGAAAAAGCTTTTTTTAGTAAAAGACCTGATTCTGGTACATTAATTATTTGGTCTAAACTTGATCGATTAAGCTGGAAAACAGGTAAATCAATTTATCGCCATTGTGAGCACCTTGTTGGCCGTATGTATCGTAATTTCATAAGTGATGAAAATATTAAGATTGAAAGCATTACATATAGAAAAGCAGGTATTGATAGATTGGATGTATGGGATCGTGATACTTTTAAAGCAAATGATCCTATGTACCTCAAGAAAAATACTTCACTATCTGAATTGCCTGGCCATTATAAAAATGAAGCTTTTTTTGAACAAATGGACCAGGAGATTATCTCCGTTGAGTATTTAGATGATAATGGAGATCCTAAACGTGATGACGTTACGATTACAACATCTATGGTAAAAAGAAATATCTCCAATTACATTTTGAAAGAGACTGTAGGTAAACTTGGTGGGACTGTTTGGGGGAAACATTGTAGTAAAAATGTCGGTGTTTCAATTGTAAGAGCTAATAGAGAACTTGTTATTCGAGACTCATTTTTAACGTCAGCATTGCGCGAAAGCAAAGGTAGATTTATTGGCATAGAAGTGTCTTTTCCTCCTAATTTAGATTCTGTTTTTGGTGTAACTAACAACAAACAAGATGCTGTAAGACTAATTCCTTATGAAATGAAAACAATTTCTAGTCAAGCGGGATTTGATTCTGAACAAGAATACTTGCGTGATCTAGAAGAGAATTCAGATTCACTTTTACAGGTACTAAAAGTTGTTACAGTAATAAAAAAACAAGTGTCCGCTCTAACCAAAGCACTTGAATCAATTAATGTAGAAGGCAAAGCAACGAAGGGCGATGATCCAAAAACGGTATCAGAAGGTGCAGCGTCGAAGGCTACTCAAGGCTCTGCAGTACGCGAAAGAACCGGACATAAAACAAATGAAAATTCAGAAATTGAATTGAATAAAGAAGATGTTGTAGAGCACTTGAAAACAACTGGTGGTATGACTCAAGAAGAAGCAGAGGAAAAAGCCGAAAGATTAATTCTGACAGGAAACCGATTTCTTATTGAAGATGTCGCACGTGATTCAGAAGCTTTTTTTGATGTATCAACAAGTAAAGGTTTAACTCTCGTATTACTTAATACAAATCATGTTTTTTATAAAAAATTAGTTACTAAATTAGGTCCTGATGAGCTTGAGGTATTGCAAACAACAATCGCAGGTTTCGCCCGTGTTATGAATGAAACTACTGATGAGAAACGTCATAATTATTTGAACTCGATTAGGCGTGAATGGGGTTTAGTTATTAGTGAGTTTTTAGAAGAACCATCAGATGAAAATACGGATGATTTCTAATGTCTAATTTGATCTCAAATAGTGATCTTACAATGCAGTTAGAGCGTCTTCTACCTAATTGCAAAGAGCTCACAATTATTTCAGCATTTATGACTCAACCAGCTACAAGCTGGTTGAGCCGTTTGACTTATCATAACAAACCGAAAGTCGAACTAATTGGCCGCTTTACTCCTAATGATTTTGCTCAAGGTGCAAGTGACATAAATGCACTACGCGAATGTATTAATAATGGTTTTAGTGTAAAAGCTTTATCCAATTTACATGCGAAAATTTATCAAATTGATCAAGAGATAATATTCAATGGTAGTGCAAATTTAACAGGGAAAGGTTTAGCTATTGTTAATAATAGTAATCTAGAATCTTGTAGCCGTGTTGAGGCTAGTGAAGCATCAAAAATATTTATTACTAAAATAGCTGAATCTGCAATTCCATTAACTTTGGTTACACTAGATAGAATGGATGCTTTTTTAAAGGAATTAAATTCGAACACAGATCAGCAATTACCAGTACTCTGGCCAGAAGAAATTTTATCTAATTCTTCTGAGTTATTTGTATCAGATTTTCCGTTAGGCCAACCAGGTAAAATGGTTAACGAATACATGCTAAATCCATCACTTTCTTTCGCTCAAATCGAAAATATAAAAGATAACTATGCTGATGCGGAAAAAATATTCAAACAAAGCAAAGCTTATCAGTGGATAAAAAAACAAATCAAAAACAACAAAAGTGATCGAGATTTAGGGTTTGGACAAATATCAAGCCTCCTTCATGATGTGCTAGCTGATGATCCAGGGCCATACAGACAAGAAGTAAAAAACTTACAAATTAACCTTTATTTATATTTAAAGCTTTATGCAACTGATGAGGTTGAAGTATATGTACCAGGTAATAGAAGCGAAGTAATTAAATTTAAGAATGAACTATAGAGAATCCGCAATGGTAACAGTAGAAGAGTTGTTGGAAAGGTCCGGTGAGTCAGGGTTGAGTGAAATTGTAAGTAATTCACTTCTTGAGATTAATTTCTAAATGTTAATACCTAAAATATTCGGAACTGCTCAAGCTATAACATGCTTATGTAATAATTGATAAGCATACAAATGGAGATGTAATGCTTATTTATATCGATGATAAGCAAAAATAGGAAGACATTATGCTTAAAGCTATACTTAGTCAATTTAAACTTAGTGCGTTGAAAAAACTCGCAGGTCAAGAATCTTTAACATTTTTTGAACAAACACTTAATATCACTCCTGATTTCTATGAGGAAAATAGTCAACATGATTTACTTGCCGAAGCAATAACAAACGCTAATCCTGCAGCATTATTTACAGATAAAGAAAAACGTGATTTTTTCATAGATAGGATATCGATAAAGTATATAATTGAAATATTTGATAAAATTAACGGTGAGATTTTAACACGCGAAGATATTGATGCAGAACATTATGCAGGTTTAAAAGAATATGCGGATCGATTTTATGCTCATTTTTTAGAAGTGATAGGTTTATTTAGTCACGATGACCAGACATCTAATTATAAAGACCAATATCGTGGTCAAATATCTATTAAACCACAGTATGGTTTATATCCCTACCAGGTGGAAATATCAGAAAAAACATTTAAATCTATAGAGTTAGGCGAAAATAATCGTGCGGTAATTCACTTACCTACAGGTGCAGGTAAAACAAGAACAGCTATGCATATTGTTTGTAGGCACTTAATGACCAAACCTGATGCATTGGTACTTTGGTTAGCTAATTCAGATATTTTGTGTGAACAAGCAGCTGAAGAGTTTGAAAAAGCTTGGACTTATCTAGGGAATAGAGAGATTTTACGTGGCTTATTCTATAAAAATAATACATTTTCTCTAAATTGTTTACACAGGGGCTTCATAGTCGGTGGTGTACAAAAGTTACATTCTTATTATAAAAATGAAACATGTAATTCAGTATCTTTGTTCGATAAGCGAATAACGTTTGTTATTTTTGATGAGGCACATCGTGCTCTAGCATCCACGTATAAAGAGTTAGTTGATAGATTTTTGCTAAATTCACCTAATGCAAAGCTTATTGGCTTAACAGCAACACCCGGACGAGTCTATAAAGATGATAAGCCTGAGTTAGATCCACAAAATCAAGCGCTTGCTGAAATGTTCGGTAATAATAAGATCACTATGGATGTTGCCCCTGCACAACCCATGGAATATCTAATTAATAAAAACTATCTAGCTGACCCTGAGTTTATTGAGTTAACTTATGACGACATAGATTTATATGACTCTTTAAATACAGAACCAATAACTGATCGCGAAATTTTTTCTAAATTAAGTAATTCAAAGAATCGTAACTCAAAGATTTTAAAAACAGTTTCAAAAGAAGTAAAGAAAAATAAAGCTAAAGTTATTTTATTCGCATGTGATATTGAACATGCGAGAAATTTAGCATTTGCATTATGTTGTCTTGGAGTCAAGGCCGCATCAGTCGATAGTAAGTACACTTCTCAAGAAGAAAAAGAGCAAATTATAAACTCTTATAAATTTGGAGATTTAAATGTACTAGTTAATGTTGAAATGTTAACAACAGGTTTTGATGCCCCGCAAACGAATGTAGCAGTGATAGCGAGACCAACGGAATCATTAGTTTTATATTTACAAATGATTGGTCGAGCAATACGCGGTAATACTGATCAAACGCCCAAGAAAGCAAAAATTTATACAGTTATTGATGAGATATCAGACTTTAACAATGTTAACTTAGCTTTTAAACATTGGAATGAGATGTGGACAGAACTTGAAACGAAAAAAAATAATAAGGATATTTAAATGTCATTAGTTAATCCTAAACAGTACATTATTTCAGCACGTTCTAACGGTTATAAAGATACGGCTTACGCAATAGCTGAACTTGTTGATAACTCAATACAGGCTGGTGCTAATAAAGCTGAAGTATTACTTTTTGAAGGTTCTAACCGAAATGTTCAAGAGATAGCTATAATCGATAATGGTTCCGGAATGAGTCGAGAGTTATTAGCTTCAGCTCTGGGTTTTGGTGAGTCTGGTCGTGATAAAGATATCGATGGCAATGTACTTAATGAAGATGCGTCGGGAATGGGTAAGTTTGGTATGGGATTACCCAATGCTTCAGTCTCACAATGTAAAAGGGTTGAAGTATGGAGTTGGCAAGTTAATGCTGAAGTAAATTATAGTTACTTAGATGTCCAAGAGATTATAGATGGTACTTATAGAGATTTGCCAGAACCCCAAGAAAAAAAGATTTCAATGAAGCTTTTAGATGCTGCTTTTGATGGGATATTACCGGAATCAGGCACTATTGTTCTCTGGTCAAATTTAGATAAGTTAAAGTGGAAACGATCAGTAACTTTATTTGAAAAATCCGAGTTTCAAATAGGTAGAATGTATCGACGATTTATTTCCGACGGTAAATGTACAGTGCAATTTAAAGTTTGTGATTTAAATGGCAACAAAAAAAATAATGCATTATTTTCCAACAATAATAGTTTTATAAGGCAGTCTAATGATGGTTTCATAAGAGCAAATGATCCTCTGTATCTTACAGCTGAAACTTCATTGCATGAACTCCCAGGTTTACATCCTGATGAGTCTCCAACTTTGTTTGAGGAGTCTGAAAATTTCACAATAGAGATTGAATACAATAATAAAATTCATACTGTAAGTATTCGTTCATCTATTGCTAGACAAGAGTTAATTGAAAAGATTTTGTCTGAAGATTCACGTTCTGCTGGTCATAGTAAGTGGGGTAAACATTGTGAAGCAAATCTTGGTTTGTCTGTTATGCGCTCAGGTAGAGAGTTAGAGTTAATAACTAATCAATTTTTCGATAAAAGAAAAGGTGCAGAAAAAGAAAGGTGGATAGGTTTAGAAATTGATATACCACCATCTTTAGATGAAGTTTTTGGTGTGACAAATAATAAACAGCATGCTCATAATTTAAAAGATTATTCAAATAATGATTTTTATGATGGTAGTGGAAAAAAGCTAGAAAATATCCCTGAAATATTAGATTATTTAAAAAGTACAGGTGAAGATGATACTGCAATTTTAGTCAGCATATCAAAAAAGATTATAACGGCAATAGATAATCTACGAAAGAAGCTAAATGGATTGAATGTAACAAAGAAGAACTCGAAACTAATTGAAACTACTGACGATGATAAAGTGGGTATAGTTGTTAATGCTGGCTTTGCTAAGAGGGATGAAGTCAACACTGGTCGTACTATGTCTCAAGATGCTAATTATGAAGAATATGAAAAAGCATTAGTAGATAAGTATGGTTATAATATTGAAGAAGCTAAATACGAAAAAGATAAACTGCAAGCATTAAAATCAAGAATCAGTGTTAAATATTCACAAACATCGGATCACTCATTTTTTGAAGTTGAAAATTTGCAAGGGATTACGGTCTTAGTTATTAATACAGAACACCAAGTATATAAAGATTTTATTTCTAATATGGAAGACAAAGACAAATTATTATTTAAAGTTATGCTTGGAGCATGGGCGCGTCTGGAAGATGAAACTTTAGTCGACACAAGGAAACGACAGTTAGAGAAAGCTAGAGCTGATTGGAGTGCGATTATTGAAGATATGTTTGATGAGTTATAATAATTATGTTTCAACTTAATCATATAATTAATGTTCTATGTAATAAGGGGCTATCAGCTTGTCCCTTATTTTATTTTGATAACTTTAAGTTTACAAATAAAATTTATTTATTAATACAAAAAGGAATAGATGTTAATATTTCTTTTGAGCAGATTTATTTGTCACTAAAAGGAACGCCTTTTGATTCATGTAGATATTTTAAAATAAAAAAAATTACTATTTGGTTTAAAAATGCACACTTAACTTGCATCAGAATTGATGATGATGGCATGTCAATGATCAATGAGCCTCTGCCTGATTATTTAACAAATGGTTTTTCCCATAACCTAAATCTTGTCGATTTTGATGAGAGATTTATGGCTTTTGAACTATCTTGTGAACCTGTAATAGGTATGGATTTAATAGATGGGTTATTAGATGAGCTAAAAGTTTTAGAAAATGGTTTTAAAATTATTAATAATCATGATGATAATTTTAAATTAATATTTTTTAATTCACCAAATGAACAACTTGGTAAAATAAAGCGTGATAGGAATATTGTTGAAACTCTAATAAAAAATAAGTTGGAACAAACAAATGGTCGATTAAAAGGAATAAGGTCAGATTATTTAAAGGAGGGTGTTAATTTATTATTAACTCCTATGTTATACGGTTTTGAAGAGATCACATCATTAGAAAAACATATTAAAGATAGTGTTTTGGCATCTCCTGCTGTGAACAGTGGATGCCATCGTCAAGGTAGAGATAAAGTATTAAATAATTCTTTTAATAAAATGACAAGTATAGATAAGTTTAAAATGCCAAGTGAACTCCAAAAGGCTTTGCAACTATTGCAGTCTTTTTATGATAGAGTTTTGGTTGTAAATGATATTGTTGATCTTAGTTATTTCACTTTGTTAAATTTGAAAATGTTTAATCAGGAAGACATAGAACGTTTACTTGATTTTAAGCGTAAACTTGATAGTGCATTAAAAGTAGTAGAGAAAAAAAACTGGTGCATTAAATAGTTGTAATAATTTTACACCTACAATTTCAAAAGTTATTAATGATTCGTCAGTTAATGTGAAAAAAAATGAGCCAGCAACAATTGTTCAAAAACAAGATAATAATATCAATAGTGGTAATGCAGCACTAAACTCTAGTTCTACAACTATTGAAGCTATCTTTAGCAAAAACCAATTTGAGATACAGGTAAAAAATATTAATACTTTTGATGCTTTTGACTTTGAATTATTTAATGATAAATTAATAATCACAATAAATAGATCACATGTTTTTTATCAGCATTTATATAAAAACTCATCAACAGAAGTCAAGGTAGCATTTAACATGATGATTGGCTCAATTTGTCATTTATCACATATCAACATATCGGATAAAGTTAGGCAACAAGATAAGCTTTTCTTTTCTAGATGGAGTGAGTACTTAGAAGATTTACTTCTTGGAGGGAATTAAAATTGCTTTTTACAAATGAATCTTTTCAAGACAATTAGGACTTGATTTTACTAATGCAAAGGTCACTATAAAAATTGTTTCTGCATATGTCACATTAAATGCTTGCGAACTATTAGTTGAGAGTAGTAAAGCTAAACAGGTAAAAAAGTTCTAGTTGGTAGGTTTACACCTTCTGACTTTATTTCTGGGTCTAGTAACATCAATACTTTAAGATTATTGCTAGAGCATGAAGTAAAGGTTAAAGCACTTAGTAATCTCCATGCAAAATTTTACCAAATAGATACTGATGTTATTTATTCAGGAAGTGCAAAATTTACCCATAATGGTTTGTCACTCATTAGACAAGGTAATTTAGAGGCGATATTTCAAATACCTTTTGATACTCATACAGATGCTTTTATTCAAAAGATAATTGTAGGTGCAACAGATATTTCTGTTGAAGTATTAAACAAAATGGATTATTTTATTAGAAGCTTTGACCTTTTGAAAAATCAAGATATTCCTATGGTTTGGGCAAACGAAATAATGCTTGGGACAAAGTAAGTCCTTTTATCCAGCAACACCGGCTTTATCCACTTCTATATAATCAAAAAAGTCGACATTAAGATGCCACATCTTAACCTTAATGCGTTCTCGTAAGGTGGGTAGTGGGCTTGTGTCGAAATTATCGTATCCCATAAAGCTGACTTTACCTGAGGTGATATGGATTTTAACCAAATCGAATTCATCGAGTTCGCCATACTATTCACATTTGCGCCCACATAGAAACGCTGTAATGCTACAGGTAGTCGATTTGCAATTTAATTTCTACCGTTTTTTTGTTAAGTAGTATGGTAATAATAATTTTTTTGCTAAAATTTAGTTTTTACTATTAATAAAAAAATAGAATTATACCTTCAATTAAAAGGAATTATTATGTCATCTGCTCAATTATACAAGCTCAGTAAGACACCAAGTGGAAAGGCATTATGGACATATATGGCTGCTGTACTTAAAGCAACTAAGATGGATAAGGGACAAGTATATCCACTGAAAAAATTTCTAGGTAATTTTAAAACACACCTAGACAACAATCGAGTTAAACTTGTTGAGGGTGGCTATCAGTTAACTCCTAAAGGTATTGATTACTTTCAAGACCGTTACAATGTAGCTAGCCGACAACACATTAATGAATCTGAAGTAGAGATAATGCTAAAAGGTATTCTAACGGGTGTAGGCAATGATGAATGGGTTGCACTCGGATAATCTACAGTCTTATTAACTGTGATTTAAGCCAAATTATTTTAAATCTAAAATAATTTGGCTTTCGACGCGCTTCCTTACATCTGATTTATTATATTTTACAATGCTTTATTTATAATATTGCTCTTTATCCATCAACACCGGCCGTTTATTTACTTCAACATAATCAAAAAAGTCGACATCGAGCTGCCACATCTTAACCTTAATGCGTTCGCGTAAGGTGGGTAATGGGCTGGTGTCGAAGTTGTCGTATCCCATAAAGCTGACTTTACCTGATGTGATGTGGATTTTAACCAAATCTATCTCATCTAGTTCGCCATACAGTTGTACTGCAGCGCCAACATAAACACGCAGTAGTGCAGGTAGGTAACTTAAGTATTTTTTATGGAATTCTAGTGAGTGGCCGCTATTGAGTTTACTTGCGGGCAGTTTGTTGTCGTGTGCGTCGTTACAAGCTTGTTCAATAAGTTGGGTGTCTGCGATGGCAAATAATAATACTTTGGCTTCGCTGATGGCTACTTTGTAAGTATCAAAAAAGATTTTGATGTCGCGTTTTTGCTCGTCGGGTAATCGACTGTAACCTTTGTGTTGTTCGAACTGACTCAATGCAAAGTATACCAGTAAGTCTTCACGCCTTAAGGCTATGGCTTGTTCAAATTCGAGTTCGGCGGATCCGCCTTGCACTTGTATAAGTAATTTAAAGGCTCTTTTAGCATTACCGAAATGCATTTTAATGTTGGCAGATTCGGCAAACTCGTCATCTACTGGTATGCGGCCAAGCTCTAAACATCTGTCCCAAAAAGCGGTTAACAATGTTTGGTGTTGAGTGAACAATAACCGAGCTTGTTCTTCGCTTGTTGGTGTCGGTGTGGTTATTTGGTGCCATTGGTGATGGCGTTGATGCCGCTTAGCTAAAAAGCGTTGTTCTTCAATTTTGTCACGGAAAATATAATAAATGCCCGGCGCAACAGCGATAGCATTTTCGTCTAACGTGCGTTCGATATAACCTTTGAGCTCGGCCTGAGCATAATATTTTTGAAACGTATTACGTGAGGTAATGACACCGTCTTTATAGGGGGTAAATTGACTGATAAAGCTGTCGTTTGCCAGCATGGCTGACACTACCAACAACTTTCTAGACAGATGCCAAGCGCCTCGTATTGCTTCGGTTCTTTCTATTGCGTCTTCGATGACGTTAATGACAAAGCCAATGTTAACAATGTCGGACTCAACTTTGTCTGAGTCTGGGCAAAAATTAGGGTCCCAGCCTAATGCTTCTAAACCGTGGGCTTGTAGCTCTCTTAAATCATCACCTCGGCCACATCCATAATCAAATACACTGTAATCACCATTTAAGTAACTTTGTTTTGCAAGATGCTTCATGGGTGAGCTTAGATCATGCCGCACCAATGCGGTTTTATGTCGGTCGATATTACTGTCGTCATTGTTTTCAGTTGTAAAACTAGAACTTCTAAAAAGCCGTCCATCAACGAGTTCGTAACCGTGCTGTTGGATTATTTTTTCCCATGACTGTTTAAAGCCTATCATGCGACTTTTGGTATACAAGCCTGCATTTTCGCCTTCTTGTGTTATGGCGACAAATTCTTGATAACAAGGATGAGAGCTTGGCAACATGGTTTCTTTACGATGCAGAATGGGTGGATTGTCGCTGGACAAGTATTGAGTGATGCGATGTTCAAGCTTACTTAAATCAACGGTAACGCTTTGCGTGAGTGCAGGGTAGGCTTCGGTAAAAAAAGTAGGGTATGACAAGAGTGATAATTTAAATTCATTTTTACTGAGCTTGATCACTTGCCATTCGTCTACAGAAATTTTTAATGCATTACTGACGGCAATAATAAAACCACTGAGTTGTTTATCTATTTCAGCGAATCCGTCTTGGTGTAAATAATGCGCGTCGGGTAATTTTTTACCTAACGGCATTGTTGTCACAAGCTTTTTAAATAAAACTGCATCCATAATGTATTTCCGTTTCGTTTAGGTGATAAATCTCAACGACATTTACTTTTGTTCAATTAAGTACCAAAAACGGTTGCCTTGTTTTTTGTACTTAATTTTTCCTGCTTGGCGCATATGCATTAAATGACAAGAGGATATTTTTAGCTGTCGCATGGTGTCTTTACTGTTTAACCATTGCGACGTCTGGTCTGTTTCTGTTTGAGGTTTATCCATGATGCCTCGTTTTGCTGTTAATAATCGACTTGCTGAATTACCTTTATAGCCACTTCTCCACGTCCTTTTTTAGACGGTACTCGATGTCCGGTGTCGGCGTTGGTTTTCATTGTTTGAATAAACTGGTTCATTTTTGGCCCAATGCTGATGTGCAAAGATCGGTCTTTGCCATAGTAATATAGGCGATCAAACTTAATATTTTCACAAATCCACATTGCGACTTGCTGCATATCGACTTGTTTGCCGTCATTGTTCTCGTTATGGCTGTCGAGCAGGGTGAAGTCGCATGCTGCGCCTAAACGGTCGCAGATAATTTTTTTATTTTGATTGAGTTCATGGGAGCAATGTTGATCAAGCTTTGGCGCAATATGAGGATTGCGATTTTTAGCAATTTTTCTCACCAGCTCTGGCGAACAAAAACCATAAGTGAGCGCTATTGGCCCGAATTGATCGACGATGGGGTCAAGTATTTGGGTGGCTAATAAACTGAGGGCGCGCCAAGTGTCGGGTTGCAATGGCAGATTTTCAATTTGATGTTCGATAGCCGTTGAACCGCAGTTTATTAACGCTGCGTAGGTAAAATAGCGGCTCGCTTTGCCATTGATATTATAGGTAAACAATCATCATCCATTATCTGTGTTCAATTGGGGTAACAATACCGTGTATTGATTACGCTGACTAGATTGAACTGCTAATCACGATGATAAATCTATGAAATTGTGATTGAGAATGAACATAATCAACAGTGTTCGGCTGCCATCGGTAAATGCTATAAGTCTGAAAAACGCTGAATAAAGGCTCGTAACGGATTTATCGATGTGATCAGTAAAAGAATGAGGTGTCCAAACTCACTTTTGAACATAAAAGGCTTAGCGCTAAAGCGTTAGAGGACAACCTATTGGGTTGATGATAGTTGTTGCTAGTTGTTAATAGTGGGTGTTGATAATTGATCCGGTCGCGATTGGGTTTTTAGTTCAATTGTTATGGAGATTTCAGATTATTTCACCTTAACGCAAGATGATAAACCGTTATTTGTTACGAGCTCTAAGGTGTATCGATTTACATGTGCTGCCCGCGGAGGATACGATTGTGATAATCATTTCTGTTATCAAAAATAAACTTTTTCAACATTATTCAATAAGTGATAAAAACTAAATAGCACGCATAATGTAAGCATCGCGATCATGCAATGTGATCAAACTCAATAAGACACCACAAGCAAAGTGATATAGTAACACACTGAGTTTGTTGGTAATTATTCAATACGATGTTCAGTAAAAATGAATCGATAATTTTCAATGTATTGATGTTAAGCGAATATATGTTAAAGGATTTACGATTAGGCATAGCAATAAGCTTAAGTTTCTTATTGTTTTTGCCCTCCTAAATGCGGTTGCTGCAAATCAAACCAGAGCCTCTGCTAGTGAAATAGCACTTTTGTCAGAGCAGCTAAAAGAATTGGTTGATCAATTTACGATTTAACTATGTTTTATTGATAATGAAGCGCGCCTCTGTGATGCGCTTTTTTATCTTTCTTAACCGTTCTTAGTCTGATTGCCTGCAAGTCAATTAGATTAGAGGAAATTGATATTTTTGACCTTATCACACCGATATCATATTGGATATTGACCACCTTATGGTTGGTTATTGTCGGCATTTGTCTGCTAAAACATAGACAATTAACAACCCTTGATGGAGCTGTTGGCGGAACGGTCGCCGTTCTCCTTATTATCCTTGGCATTGATGCCGTCAGGGCCATCATTGAAAGTGTCTATTTGGGGTTGTATTTTACCTCACTGTACGGGCTGATCCCAAAAGCTATCAACGAGCTGTTGTCGCAACCCTCTTGGCTCATTATTCCCCAATTAATCAATGTTGCTGCTGGCTTGCTGGTCATCTGGCTTCTCCTCAAGCGTTGGTTACCAAGCGAGCTGGGTGAACGCGAAGAAACCTTGCGCGCTCTTGAGAAAGCGAAAACAGCATCCGTTAATAACGAAAGGTTGTTTACCTCAATTTCTAATTGTGTAACCGACGGCTTTATTTTTGCGGACCCAGACCGCCGAATTATATCGATAAATCAGGGAATGGAACTCTTGTTAGGGTATCGCTCTGATGAGCTTGTTGGGAATACCACATCGATTATTTATGCCAGCAATGAAGAATATGAGCGACAAGGTCGAATGTATTTTAATCTCGCCGCTGGAGAGAAACTCAAACCTTATGAAGCCAACTACCGCCACAAGGACGGCGGGATCGTTGTTGGCGAAACTAGTCGAATTATGATTAAAGATGTTGATGGCCAAATTCAGGGCTATATGGGCTTCATTCGGGATGTCACCGACCGCAACAAGACCGCGATGAAATTACAGGCGAGTGAGGCGATACTGTCCCACCATGTTCAAAATACTCCGCTCGGGTACATTTCATGGGATCAACACTCAAAATGTATTGAGTTGAATAAATCAGCCGAAGCCATATTCGGCTACTCTGCCGATGAAGCTAGGGGGCGTTCGCTATTAGATTTATTGGTGCCTGAAAAAAATAGAAACGATATCAAAAATGTCTGTAAGTCATTGTCAGAAAACAATGATTATTCAATAAACATCAATGAAAACATGACAAAAAATGGTCGGAGCATTATCTGTGAATGGCACAATACACCAATTGTCGGTGACCGCGGTGACGTTATTGGGGTGATGTCATTAATCCAAGATGTTACCGAAAATAAGCGCACCCAAATAGCTTTGGAAGAGACCGAGAAGAAATTTAGGGAGCAAAGCCAACGTTATGCTGAAGTGATTTGGGGCGCCAACATCGGTACCTGGGAATGGAATGTACTAACGGGTAACATTATATTGAACGAACGTTGGGCCGAGATGTTGGGCTACTGCCTTAAAGAGCTTGAACCCATTAGCATCGAAACCTGGAAAAAACTACTACATCCCGATGATGCAAATGATACAAATCAATTGCTAACGCGTTGTTTCAGGAGTGAGACTGAATCTTTAGAATGTGAGTTTCGGATGCAGCACAAAAACGGTAGCTGGGTTTGGATCCTCGATCATGGACGGGTAGTTGAGTGGACAACCGACGGCAAGCCCATGCGAATGTCCGGCACACATCAAGACATCACTAAGAGTAAGCAATCAGAAGACGTACGCAAACTTGCTGCCAGCGTATTTACCTACGCCAAAGAAGGGATCACCATCACCGATACCAACGGTGTCATCATAAACGTTAATGATGCTTTTAGTGCTATCACCGGCTACTCACGTGGTGATGTGATAGGACTAAATCCGCGAATGCTTAAATCGGGACTTCATTTACCAGAGTTCTATAAAGAGATGTGGGCCACGTTGCAACAAAAAGGCTATTGGACGGGGGAGGTCTGGAACAAGCGTAAGAATGGTGAGGTTTATCCACAAATACTTACCATAAGCTCGGTACTCGATGATATTGGCGTGGTGCAAAACTACGTTGCCCTATTCACCGATATTACTGCGATTAAAGAGCATCAGGGACAATTAGAACGTATTGCTCACTATGATATGTTAACAAGCTTACCTAATCGTACATTATTGGCAGACCGTCTAACCCAATCCATGAAGCACAGCCAACGTCAACAGTCATTATTAGTGGTCGCCTTTGTTGATTTGGATAGATTCAAAAAAATTAATGATATCTACGGTCATATCGTTGGTGATGAATTATTAATTGTGGTCTCATCTCGCATGAAGGAAGCCCTACGTAATGAAGATACGCTGGCTCGCATAGGCGGGGATGAGTTTGTCGCTGTGATAGAAAATATACAAACAATGGCGGATTGTGAGCCTATCTTAGAACGACTATTGCTGGCTGCATCGGATCCTGTGGTGGTGGGGGGCGTTAGGTTGGAAGTATCTGCCAGTATTGGTGTCTCAATTTATCCACAAGATGGCGTCGATGCAGATCAACTTATACGCCATGCCGATCAAGCCATGTATGTTGCAAAGCAACAGGGTAAGAACCGCTATCGCTTGTTTGATTCTGCACATGATACCGCAATGGTAAATCAGCATGAAGCGTTGGAACGCATACGTAAGGCCTTGGACGGGAGTGAGTTTTTACTTTATTACCAACCTAAGGTCAATATGAAAACAGGGGAAATGATTGGCGTTGAAGCGTTAATTCGTTGGCAATGCCCCGAGCGTGGTTTAATCGGCCCTAATGAGTTTTTGCCTGTCATTGAGGAGCATGTTCTCAGTATTGCGCTAGGCGAATGGGTCATTGGTACCGCACTGAGCCAAATTAAGGCGTGGCAAACGCTGGGCTTGGGTATCCCTGTCAGTGTCAACATTAGCGCAATTCAATTACAGAGTGATGATTTTGCCACTCGTTTGGCTGAGTTATTGGCCGCATTCCCCGAGGTTGATCCTAGCGCTTTAGAATTAGAAGTCCTTGAAACGAGTGCGATAGGTGATTTGTTGCAGGTTTCTGAGACCATGCTCGCCTGTATTAAGCTGGGGGTTAATTTTGCATTAGATGATTTTGGTACGGGTTACTCTTCATTGAGTCACCTCAGGCGTTTGCCCGCGAGTTTGATTAAGATAGACCAGACCTTTGTGCGAGATATGTTGATTGACTCCGACGACTTGTCGATTGTAGAGAGCGTGGTGGTATTGGCCAAGACATTTAAGCGTGACGTTATTGCCGAGGGAGTAGAAACCATCGCCCATGGTGTTGCGCTATTGCAATTAGGCTGTGAATTGGCGCAGGGGTATGGGATTGCGAGGCCGATGATGGCTAAAGATATTCCTCTGTGGGCGGCAAACTGGCAGCCAGATGTTGCGTGGCGACAGTTTTGCCAGCCTAAATTAGTCTCCGCAAATTAGTCTCCGCAAATTAGTGTGGATCAGTGCGAATTATGAGATAACAATCAGGACATTTTGGACTTGATACCGTGCAGAAACAGCACTGTATCAGGTAAAACCACGAGTAAATGCCCCTATACTGTCTTCGCTTCTCGGCGTAGATTGACATATTGTTGCCTGGGGCACTGACCACAACTTCCGATGACCAAAAAACACGATTAAACAGACAGTAGACAAGATAAAAAACTAAAGGGGGTTTACTCGTTTAGGGACGTGCGACGAGAACTAGCAATAACATAAACGTGTTTGAGTTAATGCTCGTAAAGTGACGGTTTGTATTAGGGAACGTATGCCAATGTGATATGTACTTACACTTTCAGTAATAGTTGAAGAAATATCGTTATTGTGCCAATTTAGGAAAACGAGTTACTTTTAGAATGTCAGATTAAGGGCGGAGAAGAAATTTTCCCTGCCCCCACTTGTTCTGACCCCACTTGTTCTTAGGGTCGTCAAGGGCAAACATCTAATGCCCACACAATAATGGACTTTGGCGGTGACAACGAATCGAACAGGTATAACGGGTCACTACACCTTAAATTTTTCAATTTCTGCCTGCATGGTTTCAGCTAACTTAGCTAATTCATGACTTGCTGCACTGCTTTGTTCAGCCCCAGAAGCGGTTTGATTGGAAATATCACTAATACTGCTAATATTGCGGTTTATCTCCTCTGTAACCGAGCTTTGCTCTTCCGCTGCGGTGGCTATTTGGGCATTCATGGCATTAATTTGGTCAACACTTTCAGTTATTTCTGTTAACGCCTCACCCACTTTTTGTGCTTCTATTGCTGCTTGTTGCGCATTTTCAGCCCCTTGCTCTAACCGATGAGTTGCATCTCGGCTACCTTGTTGCAAGTTTTGAATCGTTTTTTGTATCTCTTGTGTGGATTGTTGGGTGCGGCTGGCTAAGGTTCTAACTTCGTCAGCTACCACCGCGAACCCGCGACCTTGTTCCCCCGCACGAGCGGCTTCAATTGCCGCATTTAATGCTAATAAATTAGTCTGTTCAGAGATACTCTGGATCACATCAACAACACTTCCAATATCTTCTGCATGTAGCGCCAATGATTTCATCGCTGAAACAGATTCCTGCATTTCAATCGATAAGCTTTCAATCATGGCGATACTCTCTTTCACCACCTGTTGTCCTTTAGATGCCGCATTATTTGTATGTTCAGAGGCTTGAGAAGCCGAACTTGCACTCTGTGCAACCTCACGCACGGTTGCGGTAAATTGATGAATAGCGGTAGCAATACACTGAGTTTGTTGTTGCTGTTCGAGAATATTCTGCTTGGTTTGCATCGCAACGGCCGAGTTTTCTTCTGCTGAGCAAGCTAACAATGACGTTGATTGATGAGTTGATTTGACGATATTTTGAAAACTGCCAACAATCTGATTCACGTAATCAGCAATATGTGTGAATTCATCACTTCCAGTTAAGTGAATGCGTTGGGTAAGATCACCTGTGGATATTTTATTCGCGGTACTTTCTAAATTCAGCGACGCTAAATTAATGCGTCTAATAATCTTTAGTGATAGAAAGGAGAGAATAAGCATATTTAATATCACTATTATGATTACTTTAAACCGGAACGAACTAATCTTTTCTTTTGCCTGATCAAAATTAGCTTTACCCTCTGCAATTTGTATATCTAGAAAACCTTGCGCCTCTTGAGTTACTAATTTGAAAGCAGGGTTAATATTCTTTAATAGAATTATATTGGCTTGCCTGTAATTGCCGACTTCGAGTTCCGCTAATGCTCGATCAAAGCCCTTATCGGTGACGATATCAAGTTGACGAACCAATCTATTTATTTGTGTTTTTTCATCAGCAAGTAAATCGGATGCTAGAATTTCATTATCAACAATATTATGCAGTAATTTTAATGATTTTTTGATGGCCGTGATGTGTTTGTCTATAGGGTGATCATGCAATTTAGCAAACTCTGATGTAGGACTATGCTGCAAGGATAATAACAAAGCACTTCTTGCATTGCCCAACTCGTCTAACACTTTTCCTGCACGGATAGTATGTTGCATTCCCTGTGAATATAAATCTTCAATAGATAGAGTGGCTTGTTGCATACCGGAAATACCTTGGTATGCTAAAAATAATAACGCGCTTAATGTGATTACAAGACTTAATTTTAAGCGAGCACTAACTGATTGTAACTTGTCTAAAAACTGGGACGATTTATCTTGGCTTGATGGGGTGTTAATTAATGATGACATATTATATCCTTTATCTTGTCAGTGCGCAGGGTGCTTATAATAGAAAAAAGAAAGAATAGTAATCATTATTACCGTTAAAGTCTGAGAGGCATTTAACATTTTGCATACATTAAATAATATAATAATATTCCTTGTTTTGATTTGAGTTAATTCTTCAACTTTATATCTGTCATTTATCATAGTGTAATGGCAAAGTTAATTTGGTTAATAATCTATTAATCAAGCAGTTAAAAATTCATTTATTTCCGTTAGATATCGTTATGTGGCTGACAGTGGCTGACAATAATCTCGGTAATAATGGCTAAATCACAACCATATAGATCCACTAAAAATAGTATTATTCGCCCACTGCTACAGCTGATTTTCGTTTAGACAGCACCTAGAACTTTTCTGGCGTCGGATGGGTAAGATTATTTATGTCTCGGTGCCGTGTAATGCAATTATTTAATAATTATGGCTCAGAAGTACAATCGGTTGAAGCTCTCTTTAACAGAGAATAGCCTAATGTTTTGTCTGTTCAGTATGCTGTTCTGGATATTTTTGCTGATTAACATTAACACATCGCTATTAATGTCATCGCTACCACCACCAGTCATCAGTCACGACTAATACCATATTTGGATATTCAAATTTATCGCTAACGACTTAATTTAAGTCTTAATTTAAGTCTTCATTTAATTAATCAGTTTGAATCGTTTATCTCAGTATTATCGCTTAAACGTCAAATTAGCGTTTTCTACGGAATAATTATAATGATTAAACTTGATCTAGATCAAGTGTGCGATCGGGAATAACTGGTAGAAATGAACCTGAGTTTACAAAAAATCACTGTTGGAGATGTACTATGATTGGAATTCAAATCACACAAGCAGAACAAGCTAACCTAGTTAATTCTTTATGGCTATTAGATGAGGATAAGCAAGAAGCACGCTGTGTTGCTGCGCTCGATAAAGAGCGGCAGGACAAGACTTTTAGCATCGCCTCTCTTGGTAGCATCGAGTACCGCGAAGTGCCCGTGCAGAGAGAACCTGAACGTCAGGGCGGTCAGCATTTGAACGTGAACGTAATGAACCGTGAAATGTTGCTAGACGCAATCGAAAACCCTGAGAAGTACCCACAGTTAACTGTGCGTGTATCTGGCTATGCCGTGCGATTTAACGCACTGACTTCTGAGCAGCAACAAGATATTATTACACGAACTTTTACTGCGACCATGTAGTTTCAGTGACGGTAATCTTGACCATTAAAAAAATCGCTGCTGCGATTTTTTTCGTTTGGTGCTTAGCTATACATTCCGATTAACATCTTGTCACAACGATGGTCATTGTAGGCACAGCAGACGAGTTCTCACACTCATGTCGCCAAAGTCTATAAAAGGGGAGAATGTTAACGGCTATTACTTTACGCATGACCATCAATGATGCTATTTTTTGCCATTAATGTTGCTGGATTTCCTGCTACACGGGCATAAGAGGGAACATCTTTTGTGACAACAGAACCCGCGCCCACTATCGCTCCTTCATTAATCGTCACCCCGGGTAATATAATTACACCGCCACCAATCCATACCTTATCTTTTATCGTTACCGGTTTAGCAATTTCATCTCCGGCAATACGTTTATCAGCATCAAGTGAGTGCGCGGCTGTGTAGACTTGTACTCGTGGACCAATCATTACATTATCACCTATAGTGACTTGAGCATTATCTAAGATAATCGCACCAGTATTAATGTAACTTTGTTGCCCTAAAGATAAATGGCATCCATAACTCATTTCAAGGGGAGGGGCTATGTGACTTGTTGTCGATACTGATGCGCCCAATTTTTTTAGTAATTCAGCTCTTTTTTGTGCATCGATTTCATTGTTAAATTCATGAAGTGTAAGGAATGCTAACGCTCTTAAATCTGTTAATTTTTGGTCAAGACAATTATATGTTTGACCCTCTCTCATATTTTGTAATTCTGACATTGAGTAAATTGGCCTCTAATTTATAAGCAAAACGCCCATCGTCTTTAATGTTCACTGTCCCCATAAATTGACATAGCCCCATACCAAAGCGCAATCATCTCGCTAAATGATGCACCTAAACGTTGACATTAAATGTCCCTGTAGTGTGACTTGTAACGTAAGTTACACAGCGAACAAACCTTGGGGTATAACATGTTACTCCAATACGTTTGCTAAACGTTAACAGCGCTTTCCCTTGCATCACGATAAATGTTATCACCAGGGATCTTAAGCATTTTGGTTTCACCAAAATAAAAAGGGTCACAATAATGTGACCCTTTTTAGTGTGTCCAGATTATGTTAATCCGTTTCAAAGTGGCTGCCGAGTTGTACTTTATCTATTTCAGATATTCAGCCTGAACCCGTGTTAAAATGGGACATGTGCCAAGTTCTAGGGGCGGCGGATTTATTCACAGTCGCGATTTTTGAAGGCCATTATTAAATGCCATTAGTTAACGCATCAAAGGTCATCCTTGCTTTGCCATTCATATTAATTGAGCTATGGCCATGCATATGTTTTTCTAAGGTATCAATTGAACTAAATATTGGGTTTGATATTTCAAATTGTTCAACGTCATATTCAATGCAGTTCAGAGCAACATGTTTTGTCAGCCGCCCTTTTAACGCTGAGATATCGAGCTGCTCTGCTGATAACACGATAAATTCATCACCATGAACCCTAAATAGCGGCGATGCTGGCAACATGTGTGTCAAGTCTGTAGCTAATTCAACTAACAAATGGTTACCATTTGCCCAACCGGCTTCCTGGTTGAACATAGAGAAATGTCGAAGATAAATGATGGTTGCATGTTGAATTTGTTCTGGTTTGATTTTCACATTTTGCTCACTGCTAGGGGACAGCAATATATTGAGAAATTCGCGATTAAACAGTCCAGTTAGTTGATCATTATAAAAGTAAGCCAGTCTTTGTTGCTCGGTAATATTCTGCTGGGCTTGTTGGGTTGTATATTCCAGTTGAACAGTGCGTAAAGCGCTAACCGCCACTTTGGCGTAGTGCGGATTAAATTGACGGCCTGCAAGTAGTGATATTTCATTAAGGCTTTCTTCAACAGTCTTGCGACCTTTATAGATGCGGTCAGTGGTCATTGCATCAAAGGCGTCGGCAATACATATAATTTGTGCAAGCTTTGGTATCTCTTCACCACTCAAGCCATCAGGGTAGCCTGAGCCGTCATATTTCTCATGGTGAGAGCGAACGATATTGGCAATATCAGTAAAGGTATTGATTTTATACAGTAGTTGGTACCCAGACGTGGCGTGTTGCTGAATAATCTCAAATTCAATTTTATTGAGTTTCCCCGGTTTGAGTAAAATGGAATCTGGCGTGGCAATTTTACCTATATCGTGCACCATTGCTGCTCTATGAAGCTGATCAATTTCCGAATCAGTTAGTCTTAATGCTTTGGCGATACAAACGGCATAATCGGCCACTCTGCGAGTGTGCCCCGCGGTGTAACTGTCTCGTCCTTCAATCATTTCTACCAATGAATATAAATATTGTTCAAAATCATTTTGTTTATCAAACCAATATTTTTTAGCTAGATTCTTATAATGGATCATCGCCGCGCAGCCGATGCCCCATAGTATTAATAAAAATAGACTTGTATAGGTCAACTGGTGAAGCATTTGATCGTAAAAAGGCTGGACGGGAATTGAAATTGAAATACCACCACGAACATCGCCAACGCTATACCCTTGGTGAGCATGACACTTTAAGCATGCTTGGGTCACGAGCATGGGTTCTAAAACGCGCATATAAGTGATGTTATCAATTTTGGCCAGTTCGCCGAAGTCATTCAATGATTTTTGCATTCCCGTTAAGGCTTTTGTTTCCCAGGGATCTGCTGCATTATTTGGATTGAGTGGATTGATACTGGTGATATGGCCTCTAATACCGTACTCATTAGCATAATCTTCAGCCACTTGGGTAAGAATATAAGCAGGGTTCATTAAGGTGAGTTGTTGACCATCATCAGTGATGACATCTCGATTGGCAATATGAGATAAGTAAATATTAGGGGTTGTGCGCTCGCTGACAGGGACATAAACGCCGCCATGTGAAGCTACCCACTTTCTAATTGCAACATCTTTTCTAATGCTTGCCTTAGCTTCGTTAAAAGCTAATTGCTCTGCAGATACTCTGGTTTGCCAATATAACGTTGTGATAAAACCAAGGATCAATAAGGTCCAGCCTACCAATGCTAAGTTCATCGTACGCTCGACGAATTTTGAATTCTTATTCAAAAATTTGTCTCCAGTCGTTTTTTGAATAAGAATTTATATTCGATGTTAAAACGTTAAGTAATAACGAGGGGCAAATTGTTCTCACTGAAATCACCTATTTTAGTCAAGCTAATTTTTTATCAAATACTGAAATATTATGTCATATATTAATTTTTTTTCGGTAATAAATTATCAAGATTGTTAACGCCATCTCACTAATTTTACTAATTTAGTCGTCAACGGTATTGTTATGTTTAAAACACTCACTCAAAGCTGTGTTGTTATTGTTATCGAATTAACATTGCATAAACAGGCATAAAAAATATAGATATATAGAGAGATAGAGATCCCCCTTTTGGAGAAATAAAATTTGCTATCTCAACACGCCAAAGATAATATGCATAAAAAATGCATCTTACCATTAGCATAAGCTAAAAATTAATCTGAGCCGTTTAAATGATCCCAACTTCAGCCATTAATTATCGGCATTTGCCACCGCAGCACCAGCAGTTGGCGACATGGTCCAAAGTGCTTATTGCCCAGCACGTTCAATTGAAAAGCGAAATTAACTACCTTACTGCTCTATTGTCTCAACCCACATTTTGCATCTTTCAATTCGATGCTAAGTTACGTCGACTCATTAAAGGGCTCAAAACCCATTTGCAATTAGAACATGAGTTTTTTACCCCCGTGTTATCGCAATTACATATCACCTCGAATCAAAAATATCGCCTGACAGAGGGCTATGAGGCACTGTTTGATACCTGTGAATCAACTGCGAAACTGGTTTACTCGTTGAAGTTCACCCTCAAAAACAGCGCAATTAGTACAAGTCATATCAAAGAAATAGAATGTATGTTCAGTGATATACGTGCTCGTCTTGCCGATGAAGATATCGCCTATTCTATGATTGATACTTTGGAAGAACTGCATGCTTGAGTTTGTATACCACGATGAACCCGCCCGGCTTGAATGGTTCGTGCAGGACTTAGTCACTGCCGCGCAACATACTTTGTATGGTCAAGAGTTACTTTGTCGGGCCACGCTTGTCGATTCCCAAATCCCCATCGCGATGGAGCCGTTGATGGACTATCTCAATCACCATCAAGATTTGCTTTTGGAGATGACCAATCAGCAGCTCGACGATTTGTTTATTAGTGGGCGGTTGACGCATCTGATTGACAATAGCATCTGGATCAATATCGCCGGAAAATTGATAGCTTGCGCCAGTTTGTTTGACCGTCTGTGGCGACAAACGCTAAGCAAATTAACCGCTATGCAAAAACAATGTTTGGTATTAGAGATCTGTGAAGACACTATCAGCAGTGATGATCCGAGCGTTGCAAGGATTTCATTTTTACAAAACCAAGGTTTTAGGGTGGCGATGGATGATTTTGGTTCCGGTCACTCAAATCTTATCCAGTTGAGTCGGTCAAATTTCGACATTATTAAGCTGGATTTGAAGCTTATTCAGAATGTTCCGACAGACTTATGGGCCGCCAGTTTGTATCGCGAAGTGATAAGCCTTTGTTCGTCAAAAGGCAGTCTTATCGTGGCAGAAGGGATTGAAACTCAGGCGCAGTCTGACTTCGTCCGCTGGGCTGGCGTCGATATTATCCAAGGTTTTTTATATTCAAAACCCCGACCTATCAAAGTAAAGCTCGCGAAAAACGGGTAATTTCAACAAGTATAAAGAGGAAAACAAATGCGCTCATTATTTTTAAGAATGCGATTGATCCATTGGGCGGGGGCGATGGCATTGTTTATCAACGCTCTATTTTTTACCGATGGGATTGGTTCTCAAGTGGTTCAATATTTGGTTATGACTTTTCTGGTTATCCATGATATTGATGAGAAGTATTGGGGCGTTGACGCCCTGAAGAACGTAACGATTTATATGAAAACCTTTGAGAAAAAAGATCTCTCAGTGCCTTGCGAAGTCGATAGTCGCTACAACAGTGAAATAGGCAATGTGCTCGATGTGGTGAATACCTTCCGAGTCAACGTGAATGATGCGCTGGTTGATATTCAGCAGCAAGCCAATACCTCAGATGATATTGCCGAACTACTAAAGCAAAAAGCCCAAAATATTTCGTCAAGAATTCAAGATCAAGATAACCGAGTGGATTACCTAACAGACCGAGTCGATATTTTAGATAGCACATCGGTTTCATTGCGGGATAAAGCTGAAGCAACTCGCCAACAAGTCGAGCGCACCCAAGCTGGATTGATCTCGTCTAATGAACATATGGGTACAATGGCCCAAGGATTGCACTCATATATCGAAAATAATGACAAATTACACAACAAATTTAACTCACTTTCAGAGCAAACAAAGTCTATCGAAAATGTAGTGATGGTGATCAAAAATCTTGCAGATCAAACCAACTTACTCGCCCTTAATGCTGCTATTGAAGCGGCGAGAGCAGGCGAGCATGGTCGCGGTTTTGCCGTGGTTGCCGATGAGGTTCGCAACCTTGCGTTTTCTACCCAGAAGAGCCTTGATGAAATTAACCGCATTATCGCGGGGATCTCTGATGCTGTCATTGATGCTGGTGATCAGATGAAATCACAGTCGAGTGCGATTACCCGCTTAGCGCAATATACCACAACCAGTCAGGTCGAATTACAGCAAGCCTGTTCTAATATCGATGAGATCTTAGGGCTTATTGGTCAGGATAAAACTGAAAATAACATTGATATTCAATATATTAATCGGTTGGTCGCTGACGTAGCTGGCGAGATTGACGTGCTTAAAAAACTGTCTAGTTCTAACGCCCATGATTGTAATGATCTTGAGCAGCAAGGACACCGTTTAAGTGAAGTGACGGCTCAAATTGTTGAACAACTCGGTGCGTTTAAAACGCGCGCAGCAGGGGCGTAGAATTTGCTCAAATGGATGTCTTGTTGATTTGAGGACGTGAAAATGAGAATGACTAGTTTTACCGACTATAGCTTACGTACGCTGATGTATTTGGCGAGCCTTCCAGAGGGGCAATTAAGTAGCGTTAAGGAGGTTTCTCAGTTATATGGTATTTCCCAAAATAACATGACCAAAGTGGTCCACAAACTTGCTCAACATGGTTATATCCAAACGCTTAGGGGCAAAGGGGGTGGCATTCGGCTAGCAATGTCGCCCGATACCATCAGGATCGGCACCATAGTAACGCTATTTGAAAAAACGATGGATGGTGTAGATTGCTTAAGTTCAGGATGCGTCCTGCAGCCTGCGTGCAAACTAAAGCTGGCGATTATCAAAGCGATGGATAATTTTATCTGCACGTTAAATGAATTTACCTTGGCAGATATGGTCGTCAATAAGCAGGAAATATCTTATCTGTTGCAGCTAAAAACAGCCAAAACAGAATAAACGTGGAAGCGAGTAAACTAACCTTAGTGTTAACTCGTTGGAACATTCCTAGGTGGAAAAGTGTGCCGTTAAACGAAAGTACCTATAAAACGATTGTAAAACAATCAACGGATGCAGTGATTATTGCTGACGCAAATGGCAATATCCTTTCTTGGAATGACTGCGCGGAGCAGATCTTTGGATACACAGAGCAAGAGGTCCTTGGTAAACATGTCCATGATATTTTACCGACTAAAAAACTGAAGATACGCGCCGATGCATCCTTTGATAAATTCAAAAAAAATAATGACTTTGGGCCTCTTATTGGCAAAGGTATCCATGTTCAAGGGTTAACCAAAGCTGGCAAAGAGGTGCACGTTCATTTTAGTCCTAATGTCACCAAGATTGATGGCGAAACGATTATTTTTGCTTTTATTAGAGATATCTCTGACATCATCTCACTGCAAGAGAAGCTGAGACTGCAGTCGACCACGGATGAACTCACCGGCATTCTTAATCGGCGTGCCTTTCTCGAGCAGTTTAAAACTGCCTTTGGTCTGGCGCAGCGTCATCAAGAACACTTTTCATTGTTGCTGTTCGATATTGACTACTTTAAAAAAATTAATGATCAATATGGTCACCACGTTGGTGATCGGGTGATACAAGGATTTGCGCATCACATTCAACAAACTATTCGTGATGAGGATATTTTTGGTCGGGTAGGAGGTGAGGAGTTTTACCTTGCACTCCCCAGGATCGCGCAATCAGACGCTGAGGTGGTGGCTGAGCGTATTCGAGAGAGTATTGAAGCTATGGTTATCATCACGGAACAATATAGCTTATCAGTGACTACCAGTATCGGTATTGCTAGCTTGCTGGCTGACGATAGCTGTGACTTGATCCAACAGCGCAGTGACGTGGCGCTTTATCGCGCCAAAAATAGTGGTCGTAATTGCGTGAGTGTCTTTGATCGAGAAAAGTCGTAACCAGAGTTTAGGGGTAAACCCTATCTAAAGGCCCGTTAAGCGTTCCCATTTCTGGTTCGTTATCTTGAAGGTTCACTTCACTCACCGTTTCGCAGAAGTATCTACACGTAAGAGTACCGTAGGTGATCAACAATGAAGCTATATGCTTCAAACAAACTATCCAAAACCAACTCAGCCAGGAGCTACATCAGAAAATGTAATCTGTCTTCATTCGAAGGTTAGCCTACTTTGGGGCAATAGTGAGTCTGAAATAGTTCGCTGACTCGATACTGGACATACCCTTGATAGTGTAAATAGGCTAATTTTTTGTTTGGATAATTGCTTATATAGCAAGTCAGCAAAGACTGCTACTGGTCGTTATGTTCAAGTTGCATGGTTTTAGATTAAACAGTGAATGTATTTAGAAAAATTTTGTCACATTTTGCTCTTCACATACGTTTTATTAGATATCAACTTACCACCACAGAGATTATCTAAGGAAAATGATATGCAAAACAAACTAAAAAAACTATTCACTCACTCAGCTATTGCTGTAGCAATGCTCACGTCATCTCAGGCCGCTTTCGCTCATTGTGACACCACGGAAGGACCAGTCGTTAAAACTGCTCAGATGGCTCTAGCGAAAGGTGATGTCACACCATTATTAAAGTGGGTAACACCAGCGGAAGAACAAGATATTGTAACGGCATTTGAAAAAACATTAGCAGTCAGAGGGCAATCCCCACAGGCAAAAGAGCTTGCGGATATGTACTTTTATGAAACCCTTGTTCGTATTCATCGGGCTGGCGAAGGAGCACCATACACGGGGTTGAAGCCGGGTATAGAAATTGATCCCGCGATTGCTCTTGCAGATAAGGCTCTGGATTCTGGTTCAGTAGATAAACTGGTTAATAGTTTAACTAAAGCAATGGAAAATGGTATTCGTGAGCGTTTTTCTCATGCATCTCATAACATGAAGAACCAAGATGACAGTATTGATGAAGGTCGTAAATTTGTTGCTAGTTATGTTGATTTTACTCACTACGTAGAAGGACTGCATGGTCTCATTAAAGGTGGCGTAGCTCATCACCATGAAGAATAAGTTTAGAAATAGATTGAAGTAAATATTTTAGGCTGGCACAACCCACCTTGTTGCCAGCTTTCTATTGTTAACACAGGAGTAAATTTCTATTGATAGTTTGTTTGGAGGACCTAGAGCGTGACAGACGAGCAGCTAATGCTAGCTTATGCAAGTGGTGATTTATCAGCATTTCAGGCTTTGTATCAAAGGCATAAAAGTCACATATTTGGCTTTGTCCTGAAAAAGTTAGGCAATCAGCAAGAAGCAGAGGAAGTGTTTCAAATTGTTTTCATTAAGTTACATACATCTCGGGAAAAGTATTACGAGGAAATTCCCTTTCTACCCTGGATATTTACTATTGCAAGAAATGCTGTGATAGACCATGTAAGAAAACACCAAACGTATAAAAAACATGTTGATTCTTATATTGAGGACTTTGAGTTTAGCAAGGACAATGAGATCTCTAATCATAGCCATTTCGATGTAGACCCGCTTTCTAGTTTAACCGGTAGCCAACGGGACGTGCTGTCGCTTCGCTTCAATGAAGGCTTAACATTCAAAGAAATTGCAGAGCAGACACAGACTTCAGTGGTAAATTCTCGACAAATATTAAGCAGAGCAATCAAGAAATTACGCTCCCTTATTAAAGCTAAAGGGTAATAATATGAGCGATGATGATAAAAATGCGTTCAGGGACTTTGTAAGGTTCCTCAATACAAAGCCTGTTGCTCCAAACCCACGAGTCGATGATGCGATTCTTCAAGTGGTAAAAAAGGATCTTTGTATTCCGGTCTGGCAAATCTATGCCAAAATGCTTCTCATCAGTGTTAGCTCTGGCATGATGTCACTTATGGTTTGTCCTCAATTTGGCATCGGCCAAGAAACTTTATTTTTTCACAGTCTTCACGCCACAAGCTCTGATATTGTACCGCATCTTCTTTGTGGTCTATTTTTTGTAACTATTGGGGCATCACTTAATGCTGCGCTCTTGAAAAGAAGTGAAATTCAAGCAATCAGTAAGCAAAAATACACCTTCTTCATAGGCTATAGCTTTATCTGTTTTACACTATTTATTACTTTCGGAAAGGATGCCTTTGTTGTTAGCTCACTATTCTGGGTATTAGGAGCCATTTTGGGTAATGTATTAGGCTTTCTTTCAATCAATACATTAAGGTTTGCATTGAAGTGATCTGATCCAGTTACTTAGACAATGAGCTACGCTATTTTTTAAATTAGTAACCAAATTTGAGATTAAACATGGCTAATTGTTATTAGAAATTGATGGCCAAAATAGATGAACAACTTATGAATGTTAGGCGTCAACTAGCTTGTCCTATCGCATTGACTCACTTAAATCCATACTACTAATATGTCGTTGCCTCATCTAAAATAACACTAGTTGTGATTCTTTTAAGATGAGGTAACTAGATATGATTAAGTCTATGAGTCTAAATGCGAGAAAGGAATTGTTAGCTAGCATTAAACAAAAATATCATGACGCTAACTGGATAGATAAAGGGAAAATACTTGATGGAATAGTTGCTGCTACCGGCTATGAACGAAAATATACTATCGAATTGTTGAATACCATCAATCAGAATATCTTTCCAAAAAATCGCAAGACACCCCATCGCTACGACGAACAGCTACGACAAGCTCTACTTGCTGTTTGGTATGCGGCTAATCAAATATGCTCTAAACGTCTAGTGCCATTTTTACCCTACCTAGTCGAAGCAATGGAGCGTCATGGTCATCTACGCTTACCTATTGATGTACGAGAAAAATTGCTACAAATTAGCCCTTCTACTGTTGATAGGATCCTCAAACCTGAACGAGAAAAAATCAAACAATCTGTAAGCACTACTCGTAAAGGGAATTTATTAAAGCACCAAATTCAAGTCAGAACATTTGCTGATTGGGATGACGTTATTCCTGGATTTCTGGAAGCTGACCTCGTCGCTCATTGTGGGGGCAATACCAATGGCTCTTTTTTAAATACGCTCACATTAGTTGATATTGCCACTGGTTGGTTAGAGTGCATGCCTTTGTTACGAAAAAGCGCCAGCGACGTGATTGATGGCTTACAAGTAGCTAGTGACTTACTTCCATTCCCTATGCAGGGAGTAGACACAGATTGTGGCAGTGAGTTTATAAATTATGAATTATTAGAATACTGCGAAGAAAATAATATCACCTTTACAAGAGCAAGAACTCACCGAAAAAATGACCAGGCGCATGTGGAAGAAAAAAACGGTTCTGTTGTACGTCGATTGGTTGGTTATGATCGCTACGAAGGTTGGAAAGCCTGGGAAGCTTTGGCAAGGCTGTATCGCATAGTCAGGATGTACGTTAATTTCTATCAACCATCGCTGAAGTTACTTGAAAAAGAACGTGTTGGGGCTAAGGTATCAAAGAAATATGATGATGCAAAAACACCTTATCAACGCGTTTTACTTTCTGACCATGTTAATCAGTCTACAAAAGAGTCACTTAGGTTAGAGTATGAAAGATTAGACCCGGTTTATTTGTTAGCTCAATTAGAATCACTACAAGATGAATTGTGGAAATACTCATGGGATAAAAGAGGTCATGCTCAAGATGATTATATCGTAACTGATGACGTTGTTAAAAAACAATTATCTAAAATACCGCCTGTTATCATTACAGATAGAGTGAATCGTCATTACCATAGAAATGATAAAGTTGACTTCAGAAAATCTCCTCGGACATGGCTAACTCGAAAAGATCCGTTCGAGGATGTTTGGGATGAAATACGATTAAGAATGGAGTTAGCACCTGAAAATAATGCTAGAAAAATAATTTTGTGGCTCATGGATAAATATCCTGATAAATTTTTAATAGGGCAAACCCGAACACTTCAACGAAGACTTGCTCTATGGCGTCAAAACCAAGCGAGTCAGGAAGAAAAACTACGTGATTTGATGATTAATGAATTAGTGCCCGTTTTAAATTTTAATATCCCAGAGGAAAGTGAAATCAATCAGTAGGAAACACTATACTGCTGAAGGAGCGCTAGCCTGTTATGTCATTTGATTCTTACTTACATATGCGGTAACAAATCTTTAAATGTAGTATGTTTTTTTAATGAGGCAATACGACCGGCCAAGTTAATTGTCGTCTAATATATGAATGAGCTTTTGCCCTAACATGATGTATGGGATCTACCCCTCGGCGGTTAAACTGAGAAGGCGTCGCCTAATTTAAGCATTCTATTATGTTAACTCAGTATTTTATCGCTATCGACTTAGCTAAAATGCACTCCAAGTTGCCACATTAGTATTGTCAGCGTCGGCCAAAGCACACCTGTTGTTAAATGCTATAACCGAGTTAAGTAATGCAAAGTCTGAAACAGCAGTTGAGAAACCGAGATTGTATTGACTGAGAAAGGGACGGATGACCGTTCACTCTTGAAGCAAAGAACCTGACGAGAACGTGTGGGTTCGGATATTTCATTACTGAGAGCTAATAAACCACACTCGGCAACCAGCTTCTGCGTTGCTCTACTTCATGAATCTGACCTCCATGAAAGGAGGAAATGTCTTATTTTGTATGGAACAAAATAGACCATTCGGTCGTGTACGGATTCATTAAGTCACAATATTGACCACATCAGCCACATGCGAGGTGGGCTGGAGGCTGGAGGTCTCCGGCACCTAGACCTAAGCATGGTTTTTCAACGGGATCGCTGTTACTTCTTGCCGCGTTTACCCAACTCAGTCTCTAGCAAATGAACCATTTGTTCGGTCGCGCTTGTAACCGCTTCCCCAATCGTTTCCGCATGCTGGCTGGTTGCAATTGGACGTTCTCCGGCAAGCCTAACCTCCAGTAAACAGCGCTTGTCCTTACTACCGGACTTGGCCGAGCTGTTCTCGTCGCTTAAATGGACTTCAATGCGCGTGATCTGATCACTAAAACGGTTTAGATCTGATCTTAAAATGTCTTCGACACTTTGAGCAAGTGCATGTTGTCCGGATATGTTGTTATCTGTATTGATCTGGATTTGCATGACAATGTTTTCCTGTAATGTGAATTTACGCTAGGCCTAACATCTGTATAGCGCGCATGTGCGGTTTTCAATCCGAAGATGTCAATTCGCACAATGCTAAACACTTGACATTATAGAACGTTTTTATGACACGCAAGTATAAACCCAGGTAATTTAACCCTTATTTACCAAAAATAAGCATAAAATGAGAAAAACGGCCTAGATTACAAATAGACAAGATTTACCAATGCACACTTTACCGCTGTTAAATACAATAGAAGGGGGGATGTCGGTCAGTGTCATCGAACGGAGGCAGAAGCCTTTAGCCATTGGTTTCGTTATAAAAAATTCAAAACGATGCGTTAGGGGTAACCCAAAATACCCATTTGCAAGGGGCATTAAATGAGTTAGCTCGTAGGCGTGAATTCAAGCCATATTGATATCAAGAGATAGGCTAGCGGGGGATACGATATTGCCTGCAGCAATCAGCCAGCTTTAAGCTGGGGCTGTGTGGCAGCGATGTTGTTAACAAGCTAAACCCATCTCTTAATCGGAGCCGAGGTGAGTAATGGATCTCTTACACTAACACTTGGCGCGTGTTGGCAATATAGTGATGGATCTGAGCCTCTGTTTTTGTGTCAATCATCACTTCTGGTCGACGGTGTTCTGGGCAAGGCATGCGTGGTGTGGTGCCAAATACTCGGCATATCAATGGTCGCTCCTCATACACCTCGCATCCATTAGGGCCCAAGTACACACAGTTCCACTCTTTTAATGCGGCTTCATGCTGGGCATTGGTTTTAAAGGGTAGGCGAGCCATTTCTTCTGAAGAGGTTGTGACTGGGCCGCAACAATCGTGACAACCAGGCTTGCATTCAAATGACGGAATGCGCTCGCGCAGCAGATCGACTATCTCTATGTTATTTTTCATTAATACCTAACTTTTGTGTATACATAGCATGGGGTTGAAATCATGAGCTGACACTCCTTTGCAGTAAGGTCAGCGCTCATCATTTGCTGTTATCAAAGATTAACGGACTGAGTATGTTAAGCCTCAGCTCGATTAACATCTGCCAAGCAGGTTACAAACCTTGCTGATACTGGGCGTTAGTCGAGATGGTCACCAGTTGATTAAGCTCAACTTTAGCATCTACGACGCCTTTAAGGACGTTTTCAAAGTGACTGACCAGTTGTACTTTATCGATTTCAGCTTTTGAACCTGATCCAATATTGGTGAGGTCGATAAAGAACTCATCAAATAAGTGCGATAAGTCTTCAACGGCTTCGATGTTTAAAAACTGTTCGTGGTTATAGATGCTCGGATAGCCGCCTTTTTGTTTGTCTACCGCAAATGAAATGCCTTTGACGTTAGTGATGGTGGTGGCTTTTTCACATTTAAGCATGCAGCCATCTTCAATGCTGGGCTTATTACAGCCTACGGTTTGTTGGAAAAAGCATTGTCTGCTGGTCATCATCAAAATGGGGTGATAAATGCTGTAAAGCAGTTTAAAGTTTTCTGGCCTGGCGATGTTTTTAATTTGGTTACGATTAATCTCGTTCGATATAAACGCGCCAGCACAATTAAGCTGTTCTTGTAGCGTTAGCAAGGCATAAGAGTTAGTGGTGTTTAAAAACGGCCCCGCAATCCATTCGATGTCCATTTCATAGGCTTTAAACGCGACGCCGGTGTTGTTTGTCACAATACGCTTAGGCTTTACTACTTCTAATACTCTAACTGCTTCAAGGTAATCTTTGCCAATAAGTACTGCTGGAAACCACGGAATAAGCCTTGGGTTACGCAAGAATATGTCGATATACTTGTTGTCGTTTTTCTTAAAGCTTTCTGGCAACTTGAAATAAATATCGGCGTCAGTGACATCGCACAAGTTAACGTCTTTTTCGTCACTGATCAGCAAAGACAGTGTCGGGATCTCGGTCACTTTTGGGTGTTTAGTCAACTTAGGTAAGGTTACTGCGCCAATGTATTCTCTTTGAGTTAGTTGCAATAACAGTTGGTTTTTAAGCTGAGTTAATTGGCTAAACGGCAGGTTTAAATCGGCGTCTAAGTCGTCAAAATTGAACGTTTGTAACAAATAGCCGCTGCTTTTAAGGCTTTTAAAGCGTTTTTCGATAGCCGCTTCATCAATGCGAGACTCTGTTGCTTTAGTTAACGAGATAGCTGAGTTAATTACAAAATGTTGTTCTGGGGTGCTAACGGTTATCGACAACGGTTGATCCACTTGGCCGGAAAATGCCAGTTCTAGCGTTGGTTTGGCAATGCTTAAGTGATTAATTTTTTCAGCGACCAGTTCAACAATGGCGTTTTTATCTGACGACAGTGTGTGTTGTGCGGCTTCAATTTGCACTACAGATATCGCGTTACTCTTATCGTTAGCATGCTTAAAGCTGTTATCGCGCGGGTTGTCGATAAACATGTCTTTGGTGAGATTACCCTTTAAAAATGAGTTGGTAAAATCACGGTTAAACACTTTATGTAAGTTCGAGTCATCGGCTAATAATTTACCGGTATCGATAAATTTATCAATCTGCTTGCGCCAGCTATCGACCACGGTATGCACATATTGAGCACCTTTAATGCGGCCTTCAATTTTAAGTGAGTCAACACCAGCATCGACTAATTCTGGTAAATCAAAGTAGGCTGAGTTGTCTTTTAAGTTAAGCGGGAACTTGTTGCCAGTGGCGGTAATTTCATATTCATCACGACACGCTTGGCTACAACGACCACGGTTACCTGAATTGCCGACACTGACTGAACTTGAATAACATTGGCCAGAAAAGGCAATACATAATGCGCCGTGAACAAAGACTTCAGTGAGAACATCATGATCGTGGGCCAAGGTGGTGAGACTTTTAATTTCGCCAAGGTTTAGCTCACGCGATAAGTTAACCCGAGTGGCGCCTATTTTAGCTAAAAAGCCAATTTGGCCTTCGTTATGGGTTGTTAGCTGAGTCGATGCATGAATTGCTAAGCTCGGGAAATGTTTGCTGAACAAATTAAACAAACCTAAGTCTTGTACAATAATGCCATCTATACCGGTATTAACCAGTTGATTGAGTAATTTAACCAATGTAGGAATTTCGTTTTCAAGAATAACGATATTCATGGTGAGAAACACTTCACACTGGTATTGGTGAGCAAGTGCGATAACACCAATTAAGTCATCGAAGGAGAGGTTGGCTGCACGGTTGCGGGCGTTAAAGGTATCTAAGCCACAATAAACGGCGTTTGCACCGGCAATAATCGCAGCTTTGATCGCATCGACATCTCCACCGGGTGCCAATAATTCGATTTTTCTATTCATGATATTTTCGCTATTTTAGGACGTTAATTATTAATTTAGACAGTAATTTTACGGGTATTTTATGCTGATTGCTATTTATTAGCTTATCCGATTATATCAGCCATCACCAAGGTGAACTAAACGTAAAAAGCCTTCATTTATGCTTAACTACGCCACAAATGAAGGCCTTATATTACTAATCTAGTACCCATTACCTAATGCGCAAATTTTGATATTAACTTCTTGCTTCTGCTTCAGCTTGACTTGTAAGGTACTCGTTAAAAGTGCCATGGAAGTTAATCAATTTTTTGTCTTTTACATCAATAATACGTGTTGCCAGTGATGACACGAATTCACGGTCATGGCTGACAAATATCAATGTACCTTCAAATAATTTCAACGCTTGGTTTAGCGCTTCAATTGCTTCCATATCCATGTGGTTGGTTGGCTCATCCATTACCAGTACGTTAATATCCATCATCATTAACTTACCGAATAATAAGCGATTTTTTTCACCACCAGAACAGTTGCGTACTTTTTTGTTGGCATCATCATCAGTAAATAATAACCGACCTAACATGCCTCGAACCATTAAATCATTGTGCTTTGGTGTGCGCCACAATGACATCCAATCAAATAAAGTCATGTCATTATCGAAGTCGGCAGTGCTGTCTTGTGGGCAATAACCAATCGCAGCATTTTCAGACCATTTAATCCGGCCATGATTATGATCTAATTCATTAACCAAACAGCGTAGCAGGGTGGTTTTACCCACGCCGTTTTCACCAATAATCGCCAGTTTTGAACCGGCATCTAAAATAAGGTCGCCGTGTTCAAATAATACTTCATCAAAACCGTGGGACAGTTCCTCAAGCACTAATGCTTGGCGATGCAGTTTTTTGCATTCGGGAAAACGGATTGATGGGGTAATACGACTAGATGATTTAACATCATCTAATTTAATTTTATCCATCTTTTTAGCACGAGAGCTGGCTTGTTTCGCTTTGGATGCGTTGGCACCAAAGCGGTTAACGAAGTCTTGCAGTTCGGCCACTTCAGCCGTTTTCTTGGCGTTACCGGCTAAAAGTTGCTCACGGATTAAACCTGATTGAGCAATGAAATATTCGTAGTTACCTGGATAAACTCGTAATTCGCCGTAATCGATATCTGCCATATGGGTACAAACAGAGTTTAAAAAATGTCTGTCATGGGAGATGATGATCATTGTGCATTTACGTTTGTTTAACTCGGTTGCTAACCAACTAATGGTATGAATATCCAAGTTGTTGGTGGGTTCGTCGAGTAACAAGATGTCTGGGTTAGCGAATAAAGCCTGCGCTAATAGCACGCGCAATTTCCAACCAGGGGCAACCTGTTGCATTAAACCAAAATGAAATGATTCATCGATGCCGGCTTCTAATAAGATTTCACCTGCACGACTTTCGGCGCTGTAACCATCCATTTCGGCGAACTGGCTTTCTAAATCACCGACGCGCATACCATCTTCATCGGTCATTTCAGCTTTAGCATAAATGTTGTCACGTTCTTGCTTAACTTTCCAAAGCCCTACATCGCCCATGATCACCGCATCAACTACGCTATATTGCTCAAATGCGAATTGATCTTGACTAAGGGTACCGACTTTAAAGCCTGGCGTAATCGACACATTTCCTGACGTTGGGGTAAGCTCGCCACTCAAGATTTTCATGAACGTGGACTTGCCACAGCCATTTGCGCCGATTAAACCGTAACGGTTACCGTGACCAAATTGAGCCGAGATGTTTTCAAATAATGGCTCAGGGCCAAACTGCATGGTGATATTAGCGGTAGAAATCAAAGCAATGTTCCAACTGTGTACTAACTGAATATTTATCAACAAAAGGCAAGTAAACAGCCGTGTGAGAATAAGACAGACGTGAGTATATTAAGTAAATAGGCCGCGGATTATACAGGTTAGGGTTAATTTGTCGATTTATAATCTGCTAATATTATCCACTATAGTGTTAGTTACTCCGATTACCTTAACCTAGCGTTAAAAAGTGATGACGAACATGACTCTTTTGACGATTGAGGGATAACACTTGACCGCGGTCTGGCGCGCGTTTATAGCATGGTGCTGTATATAAAAAGCGATGTTAATTAGAGATTAACATCGCTTTTTCATTTATCTACCAAGTAACCGTGGCTAATTAATTTGCTATTGATAAGTCTGATTCTGCCGCAGCCAACAGGGCAAATTCTTCATTAGCACTTTTAGCAACTAAGTGCTTGGCGCTATAGCCAAAGTAATAGGCTGCACCAATTGCAAATAACACCATAGTGAATAGAAACGCCCGTGGATCGAATGCGTATACGCCAGTGAGTGCAATTAACGACAACACTAAAGCAATGCCCGAAGTAAAAATACCGCCTGGGGTTTTGTATGGACGAGGCATATCGGGTTGCTTGATCCGCAGTAAAATGTGGCTAAGCGCCATTAATGCATACGATACAGTGGCACCGACAACGGCCATGGCAAGCATTAAATCACCTTCGCCACTCAGTGAGGCAATAAAACCAAATATTGCTGGGACGATTAATGCGCGCGCAGGTACCTTGCGTGAAGTCGTAATGGATAATGAACGAGGTAAATATCCGGCACGTGATAACGCAAATACTAAGCGGCTATAACCATAAATAATTGAGAAAAATGAAGCAACTAGACCTGCCAAACCTAAAATATTTACTATGGTAGCCAAGCTGTGATTACCAGTAGCATTCAGTGCATCAACTAATGGTACCGCACTGGCACCCATGGCTGCAGCACCGCCAGCACCAGGGACTAGTACCACAACCAAGAGTGCAGTAAAGAGTAAAAATATCATTGCCCCAATAATGCCTTTTGGCACATCTTTGGCTGGATCTTTCGCTTCTTCTGCTGCTAATGGTACACCTTCAACGGCTAAAAATAACCACATTGCAAACGGCAATGCAGCCCAAACGCCGTACCATCCTAGAGGTAAAAACTCACTTGCCCCTGCCGCTTCTGTCACTGCAACATCATATAAGCGTGATGCATCAAAGTTACCGATCAGCACGACTGCAGTCGCAATGATAGCCAATACTGCTAACCCGCTGATCACCATCATTACTTTAAGTGCTTCACCGACACCGGCTAGATGAATACCCACAAAAACGATATAGAATAATGCATAGACCCAAGGACCATTAAACACCAATAATTCTTGCACTGCAGAGCCAATAAAAATCACAATGGCAGCAGGCGCCAGCGCATATTCAATTAACACCGCAAGTCCGGTTAAATAACCGCCGGCTGGGCCCATGGCTTGACGAGCAAAACTATAACCGCCGCCTGCAGCAGGTATTGCCGCTGACATTTCAGCTAAAGACAGTACTAAGGCTAAATACATGATGGCCATTAAGACAGCTGCAATGGCAAATCCACCCCAGCCAGCTTCGGCTATACCAAAGTTCCACCCGGCGAAGTCTCCAGATATAACGTACGACACTCCTAAACCGGCGAGTAAAACCCACCCTGCAGTGCCGCTTTTTAATTGCCTTTTGGCAAGATACTCTTTGTTGTTCTCAGACATGATTGTTTTCTCCGTTGGTAGTTAACCTCAGCACGGGTAGTAAACGGTTATCGAACAGGTAAAATATTCTGATTAGGTTTACTTATCCCATCTCTTAAACCGAGTTGAGGTTATTTAGTTTTAATATTTGTTATTCCGCGATTAAAAAGTTTTTGGTTTGTTGATGGTGTTCAATCACATCGTCTTGAGTGCGATCCTTTAAATTTACTCCCGTTAGCTTGATTTTTTGGGCTTGTGTTAATAGATAAACCGCACGTTTGGCTGCTTCGCTATAAAGCAAACCAGCAGGGCGGATGTTCGAAATACAATTTCGACTCGCATCGTTGAGTCCTGTTTTAGGTGCCCAAGTAAGATATAACCCAAGGCTGTCAGGTGAACTTAGCCCCGGCCGCTCGCCTATTAGCACCATCACAATTTGGGCATTTAGCAGCTGACCAATATCATCGCCTATGGCGACACGTCCTTGTTCAACCAAGGTTATTGGGGCTATTTTCCATGGTGTGTCTTGCTGGTTAAGCAGCGTTAATAACTCGGTTATAAATGGTTGGGCATTATTCTGTACCGCCAGTGATGACAAACCATCCACCACCACAATGGCGAGATCGTATTGGCTGTGGGTCGCTTGACCTTGGTTATCCATGTGGGTTAACAACGTTTTGCGACCACTGTCGGCGAGTTTTCTGCCAAGATCTGGGCGTTGTAAATAGGTAATGCGGTCTTTTGCCTGACTGCTGACCTTTATGGGCGTGGCAAGGTTAATCAGTGCTGGGATACTGGCTAGTTGCTCAACCAGTGCATCAATGTCGAGCGGAAAGTTTACCGCGTCGCGTGCTTGCGCATGAGACAATTGAAACGCTAACAACTCAGATGTGGGTAGACTAATGCCCGCTCTGCCAAGGCCTATGCGGGCATCGGTAAAACGGCGAAGATCGCGCCATGGATTGGACACCACAGTGCCATTAGCGAGATGTGATAGGGCTGTACCGACGGCATTATTGGTCTGTTTTACACAAGGTGTGCTCATTAGCGGCCTCCTTGCAGTGCATACAATGGCTTAGAAAATGCGCTCGGTAGCGTGCTTGATAACACACAGTCGGTGCTATTTTTCATGATGTTCATTTTTGTTAGCCACTGCTCAAACTCGGGAGCCGGGCGGGAACCCAATACTCGGCGGACATATAAAGCATCATGAAATGATGTGGTTTGATAATTAAGCATGATGTCATCTGAGCCGGGGATCCCCATTACAAACGAACATCCTGCAACGCCTAAGAAGGTGAGTAGATTGTCCATGTCGTTTTGGTCGGCTTCGGCATGGTTGGTGTAGCAAACATCACAGCCCATTGGCACACCGAGTAACTTGGCGCAGAAATGATCTTCAAGTCCTGCCCGGGTAATTTCTTTACCATCAAATAAATATTCAGGACCAATAAAGCCAACAACTGTGTTGACCAGTAATGGATTAAACTTGCGTGCGACGGCATAGGCTCTGGCTTCACAGGTTTGTTGATCTAATCCATGATGTGCATTGGCCGACAACGAGCTGCCTTGGCCCGTTTCAAAATACATCACGTTATTGCCAACGGAGCCTCTATTTAGGCTTAATGCCGCATCTTGGGCCTCTGCTAAGGTATTTAAATTAAAACCGAAACTGCTATTGGTGGCTTCTGTTCCACCAATAGATTGAAACACCAAATCGACCGGTGCACCTGCTTCAATACATTCAATGGTGTTGGTCACATGAGTTAGCACGCAGCTTTGGGTTGGTATTTGATATTTTTGGATCACGTCATCCATTAATTTCATCAGTTTAATGGCTTGTGCAACGTTGTCTGTAGCAGGGTTGATTCCAATAACGGCGTCGCCATTGCCATACAACAAACCGTCAAGTATCGAAGCTGCGATACCGTTAACATCGTCGGTAGGGTGGTTAGGTTGTAATCGGGTCGATAAGTGGCCGGGTAAGCCAATGGTATTTCTGAACGCGGTGGTAACATGGCATTTTTTAGCCACAAGAATAAGATCTTGATTGCGCATTATTTTACTGACAGCGGCAGCCATTTCTGGGGTTATGCCCATTTTTACTGCGGCTAATACCTGTGGTGTTGCGTAGTCACTTAACAGCCAATTACGAAAATCCCCTACGGTTAAATGGCTAATATAAGCAAATGCCTGAGTATCATGTTCGTCGAAAATTAACCGAGTCACTTCATCTGTTTCATAGGGAATAAGCGCTTCATTGAGGAAGGTTTTCAATGGCACATCAGCAAGTGTCATTTGAGCTACGGCCCGCTCGCGCGCTGATTGTGCAATGACTCCCGCTAAGCGATCGCCCGAACGTTGTGGTGTCGCTTTCGCCATTAACTCGGCCAGACTTTTAAATTGGTATGTTTGGCTACCTAAAATGTAGCGATACGATTGACTCATGAATTGACCTCATACATCACCGAAGTAAAAACCTTGGTACAGGTTTTGCTGTTTGCTAAGTGATAAATTAATTTCATATATCGTTAACAAAGCTTAATTTGTACCAAGTGACTATCAAGTTTTGGCAAAGTCATTTTTTACTAACTATATCAGCAAGGTAAAATATTTTTTATTGCAGATCTTGTGTGGGAATAGCGAATTCATTGCGAAAAGGGGCGACCGATGAAGCACCATATTAATCAGCGCGCACCACAAAAGAGCGTTGTGTACACTAATGACATCGATGAGCAAGCGCATAATTTACCCCAATGGCAGCAAGTATATGATCAGGTCAGTAATGGCAGTTTTTACGGTTGTATTGAGGGCCTTGATTATCCAGACGCGCATTTATTCAAAGAATTTACTCAGCGGGCATTAAGGCAGCAGTGTCATATAGCCCCCAATTCTATTTGGTTGGGCATTCCGCGTAGTTCAGCACAAAGTAAAATAAATGGCTTACAAGTAGAGACTCATCAGTTGATGTGTCGAAATAGTGATTGTGATTTTGAGCTCATCACCCCAGAGCAGTTTACGATTTATGGCGTGGTGATTAATCAACACACCTTATACACCATGGCGGATATACAAGGGCTGTCGTTGAAAAACATGTCGACGCGTGGGGCAGAACGAATTGCTTGTAACCCAATATTACTTAATCAAACTCGTTTGATGATTGAAAAAATTATGAATTACAGCGAACTAGGTTTACCCATTGAGTTACAGCAAGACATGTTAAGCACATTAACTCTTAACTTATTAAGCCAACAATCGTCAACACAAACCGTGGCGCCGAGTTATCAACATCGTCTGGCCGTGGTTGAAAAAGTCAAAGCCTTTATTGATGACCATCCGCAACAAGCGGTGACCATAACCCAGCTCTGTGAGCTCACTTTTGTCAGCCGCCGCACCTTACAGTACAGTTTTGAGAGTATTTTAGGCATTAATCCATTGCGTTTTTTACGCTTAACCCGTTTAAATAATGTGCGCCGAGAGCTGAAACAACCAGGGCAAGAGACTCCCATTGCGGTGATTGCGGCTAATTGGGGCTTTTGGCACCCAGGGCAATTCACCAAAGATTACACCCAACTATTTGGTGAAAATCCGTCGCATACCCTTAAACGTTGCATATGAACCTAATCGGTTAGTGAGGCGTATAGCGCTTACTAAGGTGATGAATGGATCATCATCGACTAAGATACATTATTGACAAAACATTAACCGAAGAGGGAACTCACATGCAGCAAAAATTAAACAATGCCATTCCACAACAAGCCTTTGATTGGTATGACTCATATGCTCATGGCGGAATGGATCGTCGCACGTTTATCACTAAGTTGGGGTCACTTGTCGCACTGGGTTATTCGATGACGGTGCTGACATCTGCTTTACTGCCCAATTACGCTCAAGCTGAACAAATTTCATTTAACGATGCCGACATTAAAGCCACTTACGCCCAATTTGACTCACCATTAGGGCATGGCAAAGGCCAAGGGTATTTAGTCGAACCAACACATAAAAGCGGTTTATTGCCGGTTGTGTTAGTGATCCATGAAAACCGCGGCTTAAACCCATACATTAAAGATGTTGCCAGACGTTTAGCAAAAGCGGGCTTTATCGCTTTTGCGCCCGATGCTTTGTTTTCACTGGGTGGATACCCTGGTAACGATGATGAAGGGCGTCAGATGCAAAGCTCGTTAGACAGAAGTAAGATCGAGCAAGACTTTGTTGCCGCGGGACAATTTTTAAAGGCGCATAAACAAAGTAATGGCAAGCTCGGTGCGGTTGGGTTTTGCTTTGGCGGTTATATCGTAAATTTTTTAGCAGCGGTTGACGCTAACTTGATCCAAGCTGGGGTTCCTTTTTACGGCACGCCAGCGGCGAAAGCATTAAGACACAATATTAAGGCACCCTTGTTAATTCAACTTGCTGAGTTAGATGAAAGAGTCAACAATACTTGGCCTGAATATGAACAAGATTTAATAGCGTTTAATGTGCCGTATCAAATGCACATGTATAAAAATGCTAATCATGGATTTCATAATGATTCTACTGGCCGATATGATGAAGTTAACGCTGAGCTTGCGTGGCAACGGACGTTAGCTTTTTTTAATCAACACATCAGTTAATGCCTCATTGCAGATAAGGTCATAAAGGTCAAAAGACTATTATTGTTTTATTGACCTTTATGATAGATATTTCTTATCTGTATATAATAAATAACTTTTAATTATCAAGGCTTTAGTGATAAATTTGAACATTTATTATTGTCTATTATGTAATGGTAATTTTGGTATTTGATGCTGCAATAATCATTTTGTTTCTAAGCCATTTATTCGCGGGTTCTTTGTCGACATTAACATGCCAATATAAATGGACCCCAATATCGGGTAATGCCACCGGCATTGGGTGAATGGCAATATCGAGCATCTGACTGTACATTGCGGCGGCTGTTTTCGGCAACGTCAGTAACATATCGTTATTTAAGATCACTCTACACGCAGATAGGGCATGCTGACAGCGTAATGATATTTTACGGTGTAAGCCTATGCGAGAGAGCTCAAAGTCTTCCAATCCCGGGCCGATCGATCTAGACGATACTAATATATGTTCGAGGTGCAAGTACGTTTTTAAATCGAGTTTTTCAGCAATAGCGGGGTGGTTCTTACGTGAAATAACAACCAGTTGGTCTACTTCTAATTGCGTATGTAAAATATTATTGCTGACAGGGATCAAGGTATCAATGGCCAAATCAATGTCACCACTGGCTAATTTATTTTCCAGTTCCGTTCGTCTTACCCTTTTATTACTGCGTAAATTTATTGCCGGTGATTCTAGCGATAAGCTTTGTTGCAGTATCGGTAAATAGTAGGGTTCTAAAGAACCATGTAATGACAGTGAAAAGCTTTTTCGTGAGGTTAATGGTTCAAATTGTCTTGATTGTACTAAGCAAACTTGCAATTGATGTAATGCTTCTCGAACATCATCAATGACGTTTTTAGCCACAGGGGTTGGCCTCATTTCATTGCCTTGTCTGATGAACAATGCATCGTCAAAATGGGTACGCAATTTTCCTAATGAATGGCTCACCGCAGGTTGCGATAAATTTAATACCGAAGCCGCTTTAGTGATATTTCCTTCGCAATATATTGCATCGAAAACCACAAACAAATTCAAATCAATTTTCATGCTCACTCCTGTGATCTCATGATGAATGTTGAGACCACCTCAATCCATTCGCACTATTAAAATTATAAATAGTAGGGTATTAGAACTATTCATTTGTTCAATTTAGATGTTGGCATTAGCATAGTCAAGTAGATTCGACATAGGGCAAAATTATGTTGAGAAGAGAGTTATATGCATTCAATACATGTGCGGATGTGGCTACTTAGCTTGTAAGTGTTAAATTTAAAACTCATTTAAACAGTGAGTTATCTTTATTTAGAATTGAATCATCATTTTTATTACGTTAGAGGCGCCATATGGCAGCAATTTATTTGATTCGACACGGGCAAGCCTCTTTTGGTAGTACTGATTACGATCAATTATCAGACAAAGGTAGCCAACAAGCGACCTTACTAGGTGAATATTGGCGTTCAAGAGTGGCCCCCAGCAAGTTTTATTGTGGCGATTTATTGCGACACGGCCAAACATTAACCAACTTTGTCAATGGCTATCAAGGGCCAACAACACCAATGGTTATCCACTCGGGTTTCAACGAATTTGATCATGTCGACATTTTGCAGAAATACAATGTTCAGTGGCAAAACTTCGCCCAAATGAGTCAAGAAATTAATCAACAAAACCAGCCAAACAAAGCGCTGCAAAAAGAGTTTTATCAAGCACTCCATCGCTGGATATCGGGCGACAAAGATGATGAATATAAAGAAAGTTGGCCACAGTTTCAGGCGCGCTGTATCCGAGCACTGCAAAATATCATTGAACAAGAACTCGCCAGAAAACGTGAGTTTAGTGCCGTAGTAAGTGGCACTAAAAAATCAAAAGACATTTTAGTGTTTACTTCAGGCGGTACGATTTCAGTCATCATTCAACACATATTGAAATTAACCGATCAACAAACATTGGCGATTAATCAACAGACCAGAAATACCAGTGTGACTAAACTGCTGTTTTCAGAAAACATGTTGAGTGTGGATTATTTCAATAACTATAGTCATTTAGAGCAGGCGGGCGATGATTGGATAACCTTTAAGTAATGTTGAATACAGATTAGGGTCATATCCAGTTGCGGTCTGAAAATAAGCGACTTAACTAATTAACTAAGTACAACAATTAACCCAATAATAAGGAAATAACATGAACAATGGCAATCTATTTGATTTAACAGGGAAAGTCGCTTTAGTCACTGGGGCAAGTCGTGGTATTGGGGAAAGTGTTGCCAAAGTATTAGCTCAGTATGGTGCGCATGTGATTGTATCAAGTCGAAAAGTTGAAGCCTGCCAAGCTGTCGTTGATGAAATTGTAAAAGCAGGCGGCAGTGCACAGGCCATAGCGTGTCATATTGGCGAATTAGAACAAATTGATGCCATTTTTGATGCCATAACTGAACAACATGGCAAGCTGGATATTTTAGTTAATAACGCCGCCGCCAATCCGTATTTTGGTCATATCATTGATACCGATTTAATCGCCTTTCAAAAAACCGTCGACGTTAATATTCGTGGTTATTTCTTCATGTCGACCAGAGGCGCAAAATTAATGAAAGATAGTGGCGGCGGCTCAATCATTAATGTGGCTTCTGTTAATGGTGTTATCCCTGGCGATTTTCAAGGTATTTATTCCATCACTAAAGCTGCTGTGATTTCGATGACTCAAGCTTTTGCTAAAGAATGTGCCCAATTTAACATCCGTGTAAATGCATTATTGCCCGGTGGAACAGACACCAAGTTTGCATCAGCCTTAGTTGATAACCCGGCAATTCTTAAACAAATGATGTACCACGTGCCAATGAAACGTGTTGCACAACCTGATGAAATGGCCGGCACCGTATTATATTTAGCGTCAAATGCATCCAGCTATACCACGGGTACCGCCATTAATGTTGATGGTGGTTATTTGATTGGTTAATCGGTCAACGGATAAAGCTAATTAAAGCTAACTAAATCTAGTTAAATCAATAGTTAATCAACAGAATAAAATAATAGCTAATCTAATAACAACAACAAAATAATGAATCAAAAGCTAGGGAAGCATCATGAATAGCGATAAAAACACCAGTGTTAATAAATTATTTGAACCCTTTATCACTAAATCATTGTCATTAAAAAATAAAACCGTAATGGCACCGATGACGCGGGCATTTTCGCCAAATTATATCCCCAATGATGAGGTTGCGGCCTATTACCGCCGACGCGCTGAAGGTGATGTTGGATTAATTATCACTGAAGGGACCTTTATTTCCCATAAAGGTGCTAATGGTTACGAGAATGTGCCTGCTATTTATGGTGACCAAGCCTTAGCAGGTTGGAAACATGTTGTTGATGAAGTGCATGCTGCCGGTGGCAAAATTGCACCACAACTTTGGCATGTGGGTTCAGTGAGGAAAGTCGGCATCGGCCCAGACAAAGAAGCGCCAGCGTATAGCCCTTCAGGTTTGTACAAGCCTGGTGCTAAAAATGGTGTCGCGATGACGCAAGACGATATTAATGAGGTTGTCGCTTCATTTGCCCAAGCTGCACTTGATGCCAAAAATATAGGTTTTGACGCCATTGAAGTTCACGGCGCCCATGGTTATTTGGTCGATCAGTTTTTTTGGGAAGGGACAAATCAACGAGAAGATCACTATGGTGGCTCGTTAGAAAATCGTACCCGCTTTGGGGTTGAAATTGTCAAAGCAATCCGCGCAGCCGTGGGTGACGACTTTACCATTATCTTCCGTTTTTCACAGTGGAAACAACAAGATTACAGCGCCAAGCTTTGTCAAACACCTGCAGAGTTATGTACTTTCTTAGGCTTATTAAGTGATGCTGGCGTTGACATTTTTCACGCCAGCACGCGTCGTTTTTGGATAGCCGAATTTGAAGGTTCTGACCTTGGTCTTGCCGGTTGGACTAAAAAACTCACCAACAAGCCGGTGATCACTGTCGGTAATGTGGGCTTAGATGCTGATTTTATTGGAGAGGGTAATGCTGATTTATCAGGCACGTCGAATCCTACCGGTATTGACGAGTTATTAGTCCGTTTAAACAATGACGAATTTGATTTAGTGGGTATTGGCCGTGCGTTATTAGTTGATCCGCAGTGGGTTAATAAAATTAAGAACCATGCCATTAATGAGATCAAACCTTTTAATAAAAAGTCATTAATGTCTCTTAGTTAGAGTCAGTTGACTTAATGTCTTAAACACAAAGTGTCAGTCAAACTCCAGCACGAGTTAACGCCGTAATGACATCTTATAAGGATAGAAAATGAATTTTGAATACAGTGAAAAAGTTCAAGCGTTAATCAAACGAGTCAACGACTTTATGGATTTGCATGTATTTCCTGTAGAGGAAGAAATGCATAAACAAGTACAACTCGAGCCATGGTCAACGCCACCGTTAATGGAACAACTTAAAGCCAAAGCGAAAGCAGAAGGCTTATGGAATTTATTTTTACCGGTCGCGTACGGCAAATACAGTGCTGGTTTAACTAATTTAGAATATGCACCCCTTGCTGAAATTATGGGTAAAGTGATGTGGGCGCCAGAAGTGTTTAACTGCGCGGCACCTGATACGGGCAATATGGAAGTATTAGCTAAATACGGTAACGAGGCGCAGAAAAAGCAATGGTTAGAGCCGTTGCTTGACGGCAAAATACGTTCAGCGTTTGCAATGACCGAACCTGACGTCGCCTCAAGTGATGCCACTAATATCGAATTACGCATTGAACGTGATGGTGATGAATATGTCATTAATGGTCGCAAATTTTACATTAGTGGTGCGTGTCGCAAACAATGCGAAATCATGATTGTGATGGGCAAAACGGATCCTGGAAACAGCAACCGTTATATACAGCAATCACAAGTGCTTGTGCCGATGAACGCCCCTGGTGTGACCTTGGTTAGACCGATGAAAGTGTTCGGTTATGACGATTCTCCAGAAGGGCACGGCGATGTCATTTTTGACAATGTGCGGGTACCTGTTGAAAACATTATTGCGGGTGAAGGTAAAGGCTTTGAAATTGCTCAAGGTCGTCTTGGGCCTGGGCGTATACATCACTGCATGCGTTCAGTCGGAGTCGCGCAACGTGCGCTAGATTTAATGTGCCAACGGGTTAGCCAGCGCATTGTGTTTGGTCAGCCGATGATCAAACAACAATCGGTACGTGAAGATATTGCTAAGTCGGCTTGCCAAATTGAACAAGCGCGTTTAATGACATTAAAAGCGGCGCAAAAAATGGACACCGAAGGTAATAAAGCCGCCAAAGAGTTAATTGCGATGATTAAAATTGTCGCCCCAAGTATGTCACTTGATGTGATAGACCGCGCCATTCAATGCCATGGCGCAGTGGGCGTGAGTCAAGATACCTTCTTAGCGCATGCATGGGCTGGGCAGCGTACTTTGCGTTTAGCCGATGGTCCTGATCAAGTGCATATGATGCAACTTGGGCGTGATTTAGTTAAAAAAATAGCTAACTAGTATTAAGGCCTGTTGATCTTTCAGGATCAGTTTTGCAGCAGGTTGGAACTTATTTCAACCTGCTGTTTATAATGTTGATAGCTCATACTGGCCACTTAAATTACACAAAAAAGAGTATTGCTAAATGGCACAAGAATCTCCCGTTAATAATGAACAGCTTACTGCTTATCTAGAAGCCCATGTTGATGGCTTTAGAGGGCCAATCACCCTTGAGAAATTTGCCGGTGGTCAATCAAACCCAACGTTTAAAGTCACCTCAGCATCGGGTGTGTATGTGCTTCGCCGCCAACCGTCGGGGAAATTATTAAAGTCAGCTCATGCTGTAGATCGTGAATATCGTGTATTAAATGCCTTAAAAGACAGCGACGTGCCGGTTGCAAAAGTATTTCACCTGTGTGAAGACAGCAGCATTATCGGTTCAATGTTTTATCTGATGCAATTTTGTGATGGCACAGTTTATTGGAGCGCATCATTAGCTGAGATTGACACCAATGAGCAACGCTCAGCCATGTATGACGCAATGAATAAAGTACTGGTTGCTTTGCACAGTGTTGATGTAGATGCGGTTGGATTATCAGATTACGGCAAAGCAGGTAACTACTTTGAGCGTCAACTCACGCGCTGGACATCACAATACCGTGTGACAGAACTGAAAAAAATTGCCGCGATGGATGAACTGAGCCAATGGCTTGAACAACATGTACCGGAAGATGATGGCCGTGTTTGTTTAGTCCATGGCGATTTTCGCTTAGACAATATGATGTTTGCTAAAGATAGCCCCGATATTATCGCCTTACTTGACTGGGAACTATCGACACTAGGTCATCCATTTGCTGATTTAGCGTATCAATGTATGCAACTGCGCATGCCAGCAGGTATGGGCAGTATTGACGGTTTACAAGATATTGACCGCGCCAGCTTAGGCATCCCAACAGAAGCGGAATATGTCGCTCTGTATTGCCAACGAATGGGAATAGGGCACATTGAAAACTGGGTGTTTTATTTGGCTTTTAGTTTCTTCCGTTTAGCGGCCATCGCCCAAGGAGTCGCTAAACGTGCCACCGAAGGCAACGCGTCTAATGAACATGCCAATAAAGTGGGCTCGTTTGTCGAACCACTGGCAAAAATGGCCTTAGAGGTCATTGCTAAAGAGATAAAGAGATAAAGAGAGTTAATCAATAAACTAACAAAACAAAACTCAACATAGAAAAGACCATCAATTACAGGAGTTACTCGCATGGATCCATTATTAGACTTTACCGGTAAGGTTGCCGTTATTACTGGCGCGGCTCAAGGTTTTGGTAAGTTACTGGCTGAAGAGTTAGCCAAACGTGGCGCTAAATTAGTGATTAGCGACATTAACGAAGCGGGTGTAAACAAGGTAGCGGACGATATTGCCTCTAGTGGTGCCGACGTGATCGCGATGAAATGTGATGTGTCTAAAGATGCGTCATGCAAAGCCATGGTTGAGACTGCGATTAAACATTTTGGTCGAGTTGATATTGGGGTTAACAATGCCGGTATTGCCCATGAGTTTAAGCCGTTTCATGAGATTGATGAATCTATTATGGACAGCCAGTTTGCTGTCAATGTGAAAGGTGTCCAATTTGGCATGCGTCATCAAATACAGCAAATGCTCAAACAAGGCCAGGGAGCCATTCTCAATGTTAGTTCGATGGCGGGTCTAGGTGGCGCAGCTCGAGGCAGCGCTTATTCTATGGCTAAACACGCTGTGATTGGCTTAACCAAAACCGGCGCTGTGGAGTACGGTCGCGACAATATTCGTATTAATGCAATTTGCCCATTTTTTACTCTTACCCCTATGGTCACCAATTTTGCTGACGAAGAAAAACAAAAGAAAATGGCCCGTGGAGCTCCAATGAACCGCCTAGGTGAACCTAAAGAAATCGTTGCTGTGATGCTGATGATGTTGTCACCTGCAAATACCTATATGACGGGCCAATGTATTGCGGTAGATGGTGGCGTGTCAGCGTTTTAAACTTGCCTGCGGGCATCATACTGCCATCAAAGTAACCAGCTCAGTGATTTGCTCAGTTACTCAGTTACTTAGTTATAAAACAAGATAAGAAGAGAATATTATGCCTGCAACGTTAATGAACCAACGTGATCTTGAATTTATGCTTTACGAACTGTTTGATAGTGAAGCATTAACCAGCAGAGAGCGTTATCAAGATCATGACCGCCAAACCTTTAATGAAGTGGTTAATACCGCCAAAACGATTGCAGAAAAATATTTTCTTCCGATCCGTCGCAAATTGGATATTGAACAACCCACTTTTGATGGCAAAAAAGTGCATATCATCCCTGAGCTTAAAACAGCCATCGACGCGGTAAACGAGTCTGGGATTGGTGCTGCAACTGCAGATTATGATTTAGGAGGCATGCAACTGCCACCAATTATTGCCAGTGCCGCGGGTTCGTATCTTAGCGTCGCCGGTGGCGTAGGCATGGGCTATAACATGTTGACCACGGCTAATGCCAATTTACTCCAAGCCCACGGCAGTGCTGAGCTGATTGAAACCTGGGTGAAACCGATGCGAGAAGGTCGGTTTATGGGCACCATGGCCATGACTGAACCTGGCAGCGGTTCCGCTTTAGGCGATTTAACCACAAAAGCGGTAAAAGCTGAGGATGGCACCTATCGCATTAGCGGCAGTAAAATCTATATTTCAGGCGGCGATCATGATTTAAGCGAGAACATTGTCCATTTAGTCCTTGCCAGAATTCAGGGTGCTCCCAAAGGTGTTAAAGGGATTTCGTTATTTGTTGTGCCTAAGTTTTTGCTTAATGATGATGGGTCGCTGGGCGATGACAATGAAGTGGCGCTGGCAGGCTTGTTTCATAAAATGGGTGGCCGAGCACAAACATCTACAGCACTGAGTTTTGGTGAGAAAAAGGGATCAATTGGCTATTTAGTCGGTGAAGAACACTGTGGTTTAAAATACATGTTCCACATGATGAACGAAGCCCGCATTATGGTCGGCACCAGTGGCGCAGTGCTCGCGGTTGCCGGATATCAATATTCAGTGGACTACGCTAAAAACCGTCCTCAAGGTCGATTACCATCGTGTAAAGATCCACAATCTCCTATGGTGAATATCATTGAACATGCGGATGTAAAACGTATGCTATTAGCCCAAAAATCCTATGCAGAAGGGGCAATGGCTCTAGTGCTGTACGGTACTCAATTAAGTGATGATTCACATACCTCAGCCACAGCCGAGCAACGCCAATATGCACATACATTGTTGGACTTTTTAACGCCCATCATTAAAACATGGCCATCAGAATATGGCCCCAAAGCGAACTCCCTTGCGATTCAAGTCATGGGCGGCCATGGTTATATAAACGAGCATCCGGTTGAAATGTTCTATCGTGATAATCGCTTAAACCCTATTCATGAAGGCACTACCGGGATCCAATCATTAGATTTGATCACTCGTAAAGTGCCGATGAATAACATGCAAGGCTATAAGGCTACGTTAGCTGAAATGGTTAAAACGATTGAATACGCAAAACAATACCCAAGCTTAAACGAGTTTTCTTCACAATTAAGCCAAGCGCTTGATACGTTAAGTGTGACAACGCAAGCGGTGTTAAGCGCGATGTCGACTAAAAATATTGATTTAGCCTTAGCAAATTCAGTCAAATACTTAGAGTTATTTGGTCACGTGATTATTGCTTGGTTATGGCTTAAGCAAAGTATTGTTGCGACTAAAGCGATAGCCGAACAACCGCACCAAGCCGATATGCATTTTTATCAAGGCAAATTGCAGGCTTGTCAGTATTTTTATCGATTTGAATTGCCTGAAATTAGCGTATGGTCAAATTTACTGATCAATACTGACAGCACCAGCTTTGATATGCAGCCTGACTGGTTTTAATTTAGGTTTTAATTTGATGTCTAATTAATGCGATACGACTGCAGATTTATGCCATTAATGCGCAGTGGCGTTTTATAAAATCGAGTTTACAAAAAACATTACCGCGCCATGGGTAATGTTTTTTTGTTTGTGACTTGCTCATTTTATTTTGTCACGTTTGCATCCTCTACATCACCAAGCTATTCATCCTGTGAATAGCTTGGTATTAAAACTATTCATTTGTTTAATTTACCTACCCCAACTAGCATGAGATATCGCTTAAATTTTATTCATGGATTGTACCGCGAAAGTACAAAAGGAAAGGGAATAATGCCGACAGTAATTAATCGAAATGACATTGCCAACTATATTGGCTATCAAGCTGAGCCAACAGGTTGGCACCAAATTACCCAAGAGCAAATTAATCAATTTGCTGACTGCACTCTGGATCATCAATTTATTCACGTAGATGTTGAGAAAGCCAAAGCAACCCCTTTTGGTTCAACCATCGCCCACGGTTTTTTATCGTTATCTATGCTGTCGCATTTTGCTGAAAATTTTAGCGTCATTATCGATGGCTTCTATATGGGGCTAAATGCCGGTTTCGATAAAGTACGATTTTTGCAACCTGTTACCGTCAATAGCCGCATTAGAGCGCATGCTAAAACCCTTTCAATAGCAGAAAAAAAACCAGGGCAATTTAGACTATCGACCGAAGTGACCATTGAAATAGAAGGCTGCGATACACCGGCATTGGTTGCCGAGTGGATATCGGTGCAAATGGTTAAATAGTGATGCTTTAGAAGTGATGCTTTAAAAATGATGCTTCTAAAATGATGGTTAAGTAAAAGTCTGACGCATAAAATAAACAATAATAATAAACAGTTAAGGTAAAAAAATGACAATTAGTTTTGCAGGAAAAGTGGCTATTGTAACGGGTGCCGGTAACGGTTTAGGCCGCTCACATGCATTGGAATTGGCCAGACGCGGTGCCAAAGTAGTGGTTAACGACTTAGGCGGTGCTCGTGATGGCAGCGGCGCATCTTCAGCGGCGTCACAAGAAGTGGTGCAGTTAATTGAAGAGATGGGCGGCGAAGCGATTAGCCATGGTGCTAACGTAGCCAATTTTGACGAAGTACAAGACATGGTGCAACAAACCATGGATAAATGGGGTCGAGTCGACATTCTGATTAACAACGCCGGTATTTTGCGGGATAAGTCTTTTTCAAAAATGACTTTAGATGACTTTAAATTGGTCATGGACGTGCATGTTATGGGGTCTGTTAACTGCACCAAAGCGGTGTGGGAAATCATGAAACAACAAAACTACGGCCGTATCGTGATGACAACGTCATCGAGTGGCATGTACGGTAACTTTGGTCAGGCAAATTACGGAGCCGCTAAAATGGCCGTCATTGGGCTCATGAATACCTTAGTGCTTGAAGGTGCAAAAAATAATATCAACATCAATGCACTTGCGCCAACGGCTGGTACACGGATGACTGAAGATTTAATGCCAGAAGAAATAGTTAAGGCGTTTTCCCCCGAAGCGGTAACGGCAGGCATGCTGACCTTGTGCGATGAAGACGCGCCAAATCGGTTTATTTTATGTGCCGGAGCCGGTGGCTATTCAAGTGCCTCTATCTTTGAAACAGAAGGCTGTTTTATTCCTAAAACATCGCAAAACCCAGAAACCGTGCGTCAAAACTGGGCGTTACTCACGGCTCAAGAGAATCAACAATCGTTACTGTCGGGTGCCAAGCAAGGTGAGAAGTTTGTAATGAAGGCAATGGCGTTCATGAAGTCTCAACAGCAGTCTCAACAGTAATAGCCTAGTGCGGCAATCATTACGCGAGTCATGACTTGAATAATCATGGCTAATAACAGCACCAAGTCCGATCGAACGATAAACAACAACTATAAAAAGACAGGAATTATCATGAGAGAAGCCGTCATTGTATCAGCCGCCCGAACACCTATAGGTAAAGCCTATCGCGGTGCATTTAACGATTTATCCGCCCCGACGTTAGCGGCCGTTGCGGTAAACGCCGCAATAGAGAGAGCGGGTATTGACCCTCATGACATTGAAGATTGTATTTTTGGTGCTGCGTTAACTCAAGGCAACCAAGGAATGAACTTTGGTCGTCAAGTGGCCATGGCGGCACAATTACCGGTATCTGTGCCGGGCATGACTGTCGATCGTCAATGTTCTTCAGGATTAATGTCTATTGCTATCGCTGCCAACCATATCGTTGTTGATGGTGCCCAAATTGTTGTCGCCGGGGGTTGTGACTCAATCAGCTTAGTACAAAACGATAAAATGAATATGCATCGTGCGGTTGATCCCAGCATAAAAGCTTACCAACCAGCCATTTATATGCCGATGCTTGATACTGCCGAAGTGGTTGCTGAACGATATGGTATTTCTCGTGAAGCACAAGATGCCTACGCTTTAACATCTCAACTACGCACCGCAGCGGCGCAAACTGAAGGCCGATTTGATGATGAAATTGTGCCTGTTACTTGCACTAAGCTGGTAATGGACAAAGCCAGCGGTGAAATGAGTAAGCAACAAGTCACCTTAACCAAGGATGAAGGTAATCGCCCGTCTACCGATCTACAAGGTTTGGCAAGCTTAAAAGCGGTCAAAGAATCCGGCTCGATTACCGGCGGTAATGCGTCGCAACTCTCTGATGGTGCTGCGGCTGTGGTAGTCATGGAGCGTGAATTAGCAGAGCAACGTGGGTTGAGTCCTTTAGGGGCGTATCGGGGCATGGTAGTTGTGGGCTGTGAACCTGATGAAATGGGCATAGGCCCAATTTATGCGATTCCAAAATTACTTGAGCGCCATGGTCTCACAATTGACGATATTGGTTTATGGGAAATCAATGAAGCGTTTGCTGTTCAAGTGATTTATTGTGCTGAAAAGCTCGGTATTCCAGCCGATCGTTTAAATGTTGATGGCGGCGCAATCTCCATTGGCCATCCTTATGGCATGAGCGGCACTCGCATGGTAATGCATGCGCTAATTGAAGGTAAACGTCGTGGGGTTAAATACGTGGTGATCAGTATGTGTATTGGCGGTGGTCAGGGAGCCGCGGGCTTATTTGAAGTGTTATAAGTCTGGCTCAATGTTAGGTTGATAAAAAGTTAATGAAACGTTAATGTCTGGTTAAGTTAATTTTTGCATCATACAAAATAATAATAAACATAGCAGCTAGAGTATTTGCTAGCCGCTAATAACGTAACATTTGGGGAAAAATATTATGGAAAAGATTTGGCTTGAGAAGAGTTATCCGCCAGGGGTTGAGTTTGAAATAGATCCTGATAAATATAATTCTTTGGCAGATTTATTCTTAATTTATACCAAGTTGTATGCCAATAATACTGCGTTCATTAATATGGATGTCAGCATTACTTATCAGCAACTTGAACAACAAGCGACGGATTTTGCTGCTTACTTACAGCAAGATTTAGGCTTAGTTAAGGGTGATAAATTTGCCATCATGATCCCCAATACACTGCAATATCCCATTGCACTATTTGGCGCACTGATTGCGGGTCTGACGGTGGTTAACGTTAATCCACTGTATACCGCCCGCGAGTTAGAACATCAATTAAAAGACTCTGGCACTAAAGGGATCCTTATTCTTGAAAACTTTGCTCATGTATTACAGTCTGTTATTAATAAAACCGATGTAAAGCATGTGATCCTCACAGGCGTAGGTGACAGGTTAGGTATGATTAAAGGCGCACTCGTCAACGGCGCAATTAAGCATGTAAAAAAACTAGTCCCAGCGTTTGATTTGCCCAATGCCATTAAATTTAATGACGCAATGGCCAAAGGCAGTAAACTTAATTTGACGCCAGTTGAGGTTGTGGGTGCTGATTTGGCCTTTTTACAATATACCGGTGGTACCACAGGCCCATCAAAAGGCGCCATGCTGACTCATCGCAACATGGTGGCCAACATAGAACAGTCCAATGCGGTTACAAAAAATGTCTTCGAAATAAACAAAGAAATTATGATAACCGCTTTGCCGCTTTATCATATCTATGCGTTAACTTCTAATTGTTTGGCCTTTTTACCATTTGGCGGCACTAATCTATTAATCACCAATCCAAGAGATATGGCAGGTTTTGTTAAAGAGCTGGCTAAATATCGCTTTACCGTTATTACTGGGGTAAATACCTTATTTAATGGGCTACTAAATACCCCTGGATTCGACAAACTTGATTTTAGTGCCTTAAAAATGGGGCTTGGTGGTGGAATGGCTGTGCAACGTCCGGTTGCAGAGCTTTGGGAAAAAGTCACTAACAGTCGACTTTTAGAAGGATATGGATTAACCGAATGTGCGCCCTTAGTGACATTAAGTCCTTATAACCAAAAAAGTTTCAATGGCTCTATTGGTTTGCCTGCATCATCAACGGATATTCGTTTAGTCGGGGCTGATGGTGAAGACGTGGCATTAGGCGAGCCGGGCGAAATGTGGGTTAAAGGTCCACAAGTGATGAAAGGCTATTACAATCGCCAAAAAGCCACCGATGAAGTCTTAATCGATGGTTGGTTAGCGACAGGTGATATCGCCACCATGGATGAAAATGGTTTTTTCAAAATTGTTGATCGAAAGAAAGATATGATCAATGTTTCAGGTTTTAATGTATTTCCAAACGAAATCGAAGAAGTACTGGTGATGCATGAAGGGGTACTTGAAGCTGCCGCTGTGGGGGTGTCGTGCGATATCACTGGTGAGCGAGTCAAAGTGTACATTGTTCGAAAAGACCCAACGCTTACCGAGCAAGATATACTCGATCATTGTAATAAAATGCTCACCAATTATAAGCGACCTAAAGTAGTTGAATTTATGAATGAATTGCCCAAAAGTAATGTGGGTAAAGTGTTACGCAAAGATCTTCGTAATAAGGCGTAAGCTTCATCGATGCTACTTTTTAGAGACTAATGTTTTAATAACAACTGTCTAATCATTAACCTAGATGCTTTAGTGTCGAAGTTTAGTATTGAAGTTTTAGTCTCGAAACTTTAGTCTCGAAACTTTAGTCTCGAAGCTTTAAGTCCCGAAGCTTTAGTCTCGAAACTTAACTGTCGGCATTTATTGCCGACAGTTTAACAATAAGAGCCATATGTTAGAAATATATGCTGGTGAAACGGCCTTAAAAAAGATCCAGCAAGATGGATTTTCCCCTGAGTTATTTAGCGCTTTCCTTGGTGCAAGCGGTGGGCCCAAATGGTTTACCTTACTGGGATTAGATAAATATATCTTTGGGGAGTTTTTCAAAGGCAGACAACAGCCGTTAAATCTCATTGGCTCAAGTGCCGGTGCGTTTCGCGCCGCGTGCTTTGCGCAAAAAGACCCCGTAGCGGCAATAGAGCGTTTAGCTAAACACTACAGTGAAACCGTGTACTCGGATAATACTAAACCCAAAGCGGCAGAAATTACCGCTAAAGCCATTGAATTGCTTGATGCGCTCTTTGGTGACAACGGCGCAGCTGAAATTATTAATAATAACGTCTTTAAAGCCCATTTTATTGTGGCTAAATGCAATGGTTTCGTAGCATCAGAAAACAAGTTCACACTAGGGGCTGGGTTGGTTAACAGCGTAATTAGAAATACCTTGAGTCGCTCGTTACTAAATAGTCAATATGAACGATATATATTTCAGCATAATCAAAGCGATTTAGTTCTCCACGATCCTGATAACATCCCAACTACCGCGGTGGCTTTTAGTCAACACAATATCAAAGCTGCGCTACTGGCGTCAGGTTCTATTCCTATGGTGATGCAAGGCATAAAAGATATTGTTGATTGTCCACCCGGCATGTATCGAGATGGCGGCATTATCGATTATCATTTTGATTTCAATATTCAAAATCAAGGCTTAATCCTTTACCCTCATTTTAGCTCGACATTAAAAGCGGGCTGGTTCGATAAAAAGCTGTCCCGCAACGTCAGGCTAGAACACTACGATAAAACCGTATTGCTTTGTCCTTCTGCTGAATTTGTTGAATCTTTGCCCTATAAAAAAATTCCTGACCGTAGTGATTTTATCGACATGAAACCCGCTCAGCGCATCCAGTATTGGCAACAGGTTTTCGTTGAAAGTGAAAAGCTTGCCCAGCACTTTAAACACTTTTATCAAACCCAAAATATCAGCAGCATAAAAAGTATTAAGCAACTCATTAGGTAATAACAGCAAAATGACACAAGTATCTCACCAGGATGACGATATCCATTAACCACGGTCTCAATAAACCACGGCCTCAATAAACCAAAGTATCGCGCAGTCACATGCAGCATTAATATACCAACAAAGAGAGCAAAAATATGAGCACATATAAAGCCATTAACTTAATCGCCCGTCCTCAAGGTGGCCCCATCGGCCCTGAATTATTTGAAGTGGTTGAAAAACCAATGCCTAAAGTGGCTGACGGACAATTTTTGGTCAAACAAAACTGCATGTCACTTGATCCTGCGATGTTTGGTTGGATGAGCGCTGATACCGAAAGTTACATTCCGCCAGTTGCGTTAGATGAGGTGATGCGCAGTTCTGGCATTGGTGAAATTGTAGAAAGTAATCATCCTGGCTTTAAGGTCGGTGACCGAGTGATGGGCATGATGGGTTGGCAACAATATTTTTTAAGTAACGGCGCGGGGTTAAATAAAGTGACTGCGCCATTACCAGATGAAGCTATTTTATCGGTTTTTGCTTTGCCGGGGTTAACGGCGACGCAAGGACTCTTTAACGTAGGTAAACCACAAAAAGGCGAAACCATCGTAGTTTCTGGCGCAGCAGGATCGGTTGGTTCTATTGTGGGACAGTTGGCTAAAGCGGATGGCCTCAGGGTTATCGGTGTTGTCGGTAGTGATGAAAAAGCCGATTGGATTGTTAACGAATTAGGTTTTGATGGTGCAATTAATTACAAGACCGATGATTTAGCCGCAAAATTGGCCGAATTAACCCCCGACGGCGTTGATGTGTATTTTGAAAATACCGGCGGCCCGATCCAGCACCATGTGTTTGCCAAAATGAATGCCCATGGCCGCATTGTGGTGTGTGGCATGATTGCCGATTACCCGAAAGCCGTGCCAGATTTAGCACCAAGCTGGATCCAAGTGATTAAAAAACGCCTCATTATACAAGGCTTCACTATGCCTGATCATTTTGGTGACGTGCCAGCGCTATTAGAAAAACTGACACCTTACGTCATGAAAGGACAAATTAAACATCGCGCCCATGTGTTAAATGGTCTTGAGTCGGCAATCACCGGCTTAAACTTGTTTTTTACCGGTGATAATAAAGGCAAGTTAATCGTTAAATTATAATTTTTATAACAATATTGTTTATCAATAATTTATAACGGCCACAACCCAATTAATCAATGTTGTTAATTGGGTTGTGTTTATGACAGGTTTACTATTCCAAGTCAGGCGATAAATATGAGCGAAATTAACACCCATTATCGAAATTGCAATATTTGTGAAGCCATGTGTGGCTTGGAAATTACCTATCAAGATAACCAAATCTTATCAATTAAAGGCGATCAACTAGACCCCTTTAGTCAAGGTTATAACTGCCCAAAAGCCTTAGCCTTAGAAGATTTTTATACTGACAAAGATCGCTTAAAAACGCCTATTAGGCGAACCGCAACAGGTTGGGAAGATATTAGCTGGGATGAAGCCTTTAGCGAAATAACTGAAAAGTTTAAAAGCATTCAACAGCAGCATGGCAACAATGCGTTGGCGGTTTATTTGGGTAATCCCAATGCCCATAGTCTTGGTAATGCGCTGTTCCTTAAACCATTTATGAAGTCACTTGGCACCATAAACCGTTTCAGCTCTGCCTCTGCCGATCAATTACCTCATCATGTTGCTGCAAACTTTATGTTTGGCGCGGGCATGTTAATTCCGGTGCCCGATATTGATAGAACTGATTTTATGCTGATCATTGGTGGTAATCCTGTGGTATCAAACGGTAGCATGATGACGGCACCTAACGTTATAGGTCGGATGAAAGCCATCCAAAAACGTGGTGGAAAAATTGTCGTTGTTGACCCCCGCAGAACCCGCACAGCCAAAATTACTGATCAACATCTGTTTATTCGCCCAGAAAAAGATGCGTTATTACTGCTGGCGTTGATCCACTGCGTTTTTGATTCAAATATGGTTAATTTACGTCATTTAGAAACCCAAGTTGATGGGCTAGATGATGTTGAAAGCCTAGCAAAACACTATTCGCCCGAGCTTGTGGCTGAATTTGTCGGCATTAATGCGACGAGTATTCGCACCTTAGCCGCAGACATGCTCGCAGCAGATTCTGCTGTTTGTTATAGCCGCATGGGGGCGTCGACGCAAACATTTGGTGGCTTATGTCTATGGCTAACCAATGTACTCAATATTATTACCGGCAACTTTGACCGTGCCGGTGGCGCTATGTTTCCACAGCCTGCTTTTGATTTACTGCGCAATCATCAACCCGGTCATAAAAGTTCATTTGGGCAACATCAAACGCGAGTACGTAAGCTGCCATTTTTCAATGGTGAATTTCCGGTTGCGACCTTGGCGGAAGAAATACAGACGCCAGGAGAAGGGCAAATAAGAAGCGTGATCACGGTTGCTGGCAATCCGGTACTTTCAGCCCCCAATGGGCATAAATTAGCCCAAGCTTTTGCAGGCTTAGATTACATGATCTCGGTTGACATTTATTTAAATGAAACCACCCAATACGCCAACATTATTTTGCCGGGGACTACGGGCGTTGAAAATTCTCATTTCGATATTTTCTTTAATTCATTTTCCGTTAGAAACACAGTTAAATACTCACCGCCATTATTTGATCAACAACCGGATCAACGCAGTGACTGGCAAATACTTAAACAGATTTCTGCCCGGATGCTCAATATTGCGACTGACGACCCGATGCAAAAAATCACTCCAGAAATGCTGTTAGATATGGAACTGAAAAAAGGGCCCTATGGCGAAGAGGGTATGAGCTTACAAAAGCTGATTGATAATCCCCATGGTATTGATATTGGCCCGTTAATGCCGTGTCTTGCTGAGCGGATAAAAACCGCAGACGGCAAGGTCAATTTATTTCCGCAAATCTATCGAGATGATTTACCTCGTTAGGATGCCGTTATGGCACAACCCGCGCGTGATCAAGCTTATCCGTTTGAGTTAATTGGTCGACGATTAGTTAAAAGTCACAATACCTGGACACAAAATTCACAACGACTCATTAAAGGAAAAAATTTATGTACCTTAGAAGTGCATTCACAAGATGCACAAGCGCTTGGGATCAAACAAGGGCAGCTAGTTAATGTCAGTTCAGCGGTAGGTGAAATCGTCATTGAAGTGGCAATTACTGATGATATCCAACAAGGTGTGGTCAGTATGCCTCAAGGCTGGGGACACAATCAAAAAGGTACTAACATGTCGGTTGCAGCAACTCAGCCAGGGGTGAGCATTAATGATTTAACAGATGCCAATCGAGTTGATATGCTGACAGGTAATGCGGCATTTAATGGTACGCCTGTTGCCATCAAAGCAGCCTAAAAGGAAGTTGCCTAAATAAAGTTGTTTAATAATAGTGCTTATGTTGATTAAATGGGGTAGTCCATTTTTAGTTTGAATCTATTCATTTTCAATTACCGACGATTAACACAAACAAATAGCTTTGAGGCTGGTGCTAATTAATAGCGACAAAGCGACATGAATAAAAAGGTAAGACCATGTTTAAAAGTACACAAAATTATATTGCATCAAACGAACTTAGCTTGGCGGTAAATGCGGCGATCTCATTAGAAAAACCGTTATTAATTAAGGGCGAGCCCGGTACCGGTAAAACCCAGTTAGCCGAAGAACTAGCCAGTTCACTCAATTGTAAATTGTATCAATGGCATATTAAATCGACCACTAAAGCGCAACAAGGCCTCTATGAATATGATGCAGTATCTCGGTTACGCGACAGTCAGTTAGGTGATGCACGGGTTCATGATATTGGCAACTATATCGTTAAAGGCAAGTTATGGCAGGCGTTTGAAGAAGAGCAAAGACCCATATTGTTGATTGATGAAATCGATAAAGCAGACATCGAATTTCCGAATGATTTGTTGCAAGAGCTTGATAAAATGGAGTTTTATGTTTATGAAACCCAACAAGTGATTAAAGCAAAACAGCGACCAATTATCATCATCACCTCAAATAATGAAAAAGAATTACCCGATGCTTTCTTAAGGCGCTGTTTTTTCCATTACATCAAGTTTCCGACTAAAGCTGAAATGGAAAAAATTATCGATGTGCATCATCCTGATGTTAAACAAGCATTGTTAAAACAAGCATTAGAGGTGTTTTTTGATTTACGCGAAGTCAGTGGCATCAAGAAAAAACCGTCAACATCAGAGTTAATTGATTGGTTAAAACTATTGATATCCGATGACATATCGCAAGATACATTACTCGATAAAAAGTCAGATATCATTCCTTTGTTTGGCGCACTGTTAAAAAATGAACAAGACGTTTCATTGATTGAAAAATTGGCCTTTATGAGCCGCAGAAACAGGTGATTCACAGTGTTTATTGATTTTTTTCTCACCCTAAAAAAGCATAAAGTCCCTTGTAGCTTACGAGAGCTATTAGATCTTATCGCGGTATTAAAAAAAGGGGTGATTTTTGCCAATGTAGAAGACTTTTATAACCTTGCCAAAATTGTCATGGTTAAAGATGAAATTCACTATGACAAATACGACAACGCATTTGCTGAGTACTTTAAAGGGATAGAAAATATTGATGTGTTCGATCACATTGTGCCGGAAGATTGGCTTAGAAAAGAATTCGAAAAACACCTCTCTCAAGAAGAAAAAGACCAACTAACGTCATTAGGCGGACTTGATCAATTGATGAAAGCGTTAAAAGAGCGTTTAGAAGAACAGAAGAAACGACATGCCGGCGGCAATAAATGGGTCGGTACTGGCGGCACATCACCGTTTGGTGCCTATGGCTATAATCCTGAAGGGATCCGAGTCGGCCAAGACAAAAACCGTAATAACAGTGCGGTGAAAGTGTGGGATAAGCGAGAATTTAAAAATTTCGACCAAGACCGTGAGTTAGGCACTCGCAATATCAAATTAGCCCTTAAAAAACTCAGAAAATTTGCCCGTACCGGTGCCAGTGAACAGCTTGATATTAATACCACTATTAACTCAACCGCCAAGAATGGTGGCATGTTAGATGTGCATATGGAGCCAGAACGTCATAACGCCGTTAAAGTACTGATGTTTTTCGATATTGGCGGCTCAATGGATGATTATATTCATACCTGTGAAGAGTTATTCTCCGCTGCACATAGTGAGTTTAAGCATTTAAAGTTTTTCTATTTTCATAATTGTGTATACGACCAGGTTTGGCAGGATAATAGCAGACGGTTTGATAAAACCATTGCTCTTGAAGAGATCATCAGGACCTTTTCTGCCGATTATAAAGTCATTTTTGTTGGCGATGCGACCATGGGGCCGTACGAAATTATCGCCAAAGGCGGCTGTGTTGAGCATTGGAATGAAAAACCCGGTGTCGAGTATATGAATCAGTTGTTAAGTCATTTTAGTAAGGTTGCTTGGTTAAATCCGCAACCTGAAAACCACTGGCCAATTCATCATTCAATCTCCATTATTCAACAGCTAGTTGACCATAAAATGTACCCATTAACGGTTGATGGTATCGGGCGTGCGATTAAAGATATTAGTTAGCCTCAGCTCGGGATAATAACGAGGTCAAATATTCTAATTTTGGCTTATTGATCTCACCGCTCAACCCGAGTTGGTTAATTAAGTCGATGAGTGGTTATTTATAGACGAACTGGAAGGGAATCAATATGGAATGTTTACGCACCGATGATGGTTGTTTTGCCAATCTACCGGACTACAACTTTGCCGCTCATTACTTAATGGTTGACGATAGTGAAGGCGGCCAATTACGGGTTCATTATCTGGATGAAGGCCCCAGAGATGCAGAACCGATATTATTACTACACGGTGAGCCAACATGGAGCTTTTTGTACCGTAAGATGATCCCCATTCTTGTGCAAGCCGGTCATCGCGTTATTGCGCCCGATCTGGTTGGCTTCGGACGTTCAGATAAACCCAGCAAACGAAGCGACTATACTTATCAACGCCATGTTGATTGGATGACGTCATTGGTGTTACAACTCAAACTAACCAACATAATGCTGGTGTGCCAAGACTGGGGTGGGTTAATTGGTTTACGTTTAGCCGCAGAAGATACCCAGCGTTATAGAGGCATTGTTGCAGCCAATACCATGTTACCAACAGGTGACCATGAGCCAGGTGAAGCTTTTAAACAATGGCAAACGTTCTCACAAGATGTTGAACTTTTTCCAACTGGCAACTTGATTAATAGTGCTTGTGTGTCGACCTTGTCAGCTGATGTCATTGCCGCTTACGATGCACCATTTCCACAAGAAAAATATAAAGAGGGCGCGCGTCAGTTTCCGTTGTTAGTGCCAACCACACCGGATGATCCTGCCGCCGAAAAAAATCGTTCAGCATGGAAGGTCTTGTCGCAATGGCAAAAGCCCTTTTTGACTGCGTTCAGTGATTCAGATCCGATCACTGCAGGCGGAGACAAACTAATGCAAAAACTGATACCAGGCACAAAAGGGCAAAAACACACCACTATTGTCAGTGCCGGTCACTTTTTACAAGAAGACAAAGGCGAAGCGCTAGCTGAAGTCGTGGTTCAATTTATTGCAGATAATCGTTAAGTTTCCGCGGTTTCAGTTGCTCCATACTAAAACTAAAAATATCATTATTAATGGGTATTGGTTTGCTTTATGGCTTTGGTATTAACTTTTTTAGGTTAACTAGGCTATTAGTCGCGGACCCAGAGTCACAGGGAGTTCACATGCTACATCAGGGAATATCTATCATGCTGGCCCCCGTTTTACTGCTGCAAGGGCTAAACGTTCGTCGCACCACCCCAAAACTTGCTGAGCCTGAGGGCGAACGCTTAGGGCAAACAGGCACCAATCCTGAGTTGAGTGTGCTTATATTAGGAGATTCAGCCGCAGCAGGTGTGGGGGTCGCTAATCAGGATCAGGCGTTGCTGGGGCAGGTGGTCCATTATTTACGTCCACATGGTCATCTAAAATACGGTCTTTTTGCCAAAACTGGCGCGACCACTTCGACTACGCTTGAGTCGTTAAATGATCACATCAATTGTTCACATCCCATACTAGGTCAAGGGCATTTTGATATCATCATTACCTCACTTGGGGTCAACGATATCACTTCATCCCTGAGCTGCGATAAGTGGCTGCAGCAACAAGCCCAGTTATTGACACTTATCACTGAGCGATATACCCCAAAACTCATCTTGGTGACTGCCATACCGCCACTCGGGTCATTTCCGGCTTTGCCAAATCCACTGCGCTGGAGCCTAGGCCAACGAGCCAAGCACTTTAATCATAAATTGCAGCAACTGTTGCTTATGCTTGATCAACAAGCACTTGATCAGCAACAAATCGATAAGCAATCCAAAGCACAAACTCGTTTTACATTGATTAATTTACCATTAGAAAACCCACAGCAAGACAGCAGTATGGTCGATTTTATGCGTCAAGTGATGGCCACAGATGGTTTCCACCCAGGCCCACAGATTTATACTGCATGGGCCAAGCTTATTGCTGAGCAAATTCAGTTAAGAAAGTAGTACCGTTAAGCGGGGAAGTTATAAAGCATACAGCAGGATTGATGTGAGGCCCTGTCGTTCTCTATAAATCGTTTCAAGCCTCATCGCCATTTACTCATTGACACGCAGTAAACTCGTCCATGAGGGCTCGAGCATCACTCTAATATATATAAGAATTCACTCATTCAGTGGCGGTAAAGACAGTGATGTATCATACATGATAATGACATTTCCCAAAGCCCTATGGGTCAGACACCAGCAAGCGGCCATGGACGGTATTCTCTCAAATATTCATGACTTGACTATTAATTCATCTGCTAAGTTAGATTTAATTAAAGCCTAACCCATATCAGACTGGCTTACTTTATGGATTAAACTTTAAATTAAAATTTTACGGTTTTGTGTAACTGATACGATATATAGCGTTAGCAAAATCGTCAGAGACCAGTAGTGAGCCATCGGCTAATGTCATGACATCTACTGGACGTCCCCAGCTTTGTTCGCCATCAAGCCACCCTGTTGCAAAAGGCTTATAGCCGATAACCGTGTTATCTTGAAGTTCAACTTGCATGATACGGTAACCCACTTTACTGCTTCGATTCCAAGACCCATGCTGGGCAATTAAGATGGAATGGTGAAACGCTGCTGGAAATTGATTCCCTTGATAGAACTCCATCCCTAGTGCGGCAACATGAGCGCCAAGGGTTAATACTGGAGGGGTATTGAGTTTAGCTATTTGTGGATCAGTAAAATCAGGGTCTGCAATCTTGCTATTGTGTATATAAGGAAAACCAAAGTGTTGGCCCGTTTGGCTCACACGATTAAGCTCATCATCAGGTAAGTCATCACCCATCATGTCGCGGCCATTATCGGTAAACCACAATTCACCGGTTTGCGGATGAAAATCAAATCCAACGCTATTACGTACGCCTTTAGCAACTATGGTGGTTTGTTTAGTGTCTAGGTCTAATTTGAGAATGCTGGCAAAAGGCAGTTCACTTTCACAGACATTGCAAGGGGCTCCTACTGGGATATACAGTTTTCCATCAGGCCCAAAGGTGATGAATTTCCAACCATGATGGGCTTTATTGGGAAGCTTGTTGTACACCAATTCTGGTTTAGGGATAGTAGGCAAAGACTTTTCAATATTAGGGTAACGCCAGATTTTATCAACATCAGCGACATATAAACTGCCTTGATGGTATGCCAGTCCTGATGGCATAAATAGATCGGTCGCAACAATGATTTTTTTGTCCGCTTTAAAATCATTATTGCTGTCAATAAGGGCATAAACATTACCCGCTTTACGACTGCCGACAAATACAGTTCCATTGTCACCAAGGGCCATCTGGCGGGCATTCTCAATGTTTTCGGCATATACATCAATAGTAAAACCTTGCGGTAATTCAATTTTATCTAAAGGTAATGCCATTGACGGATAAGAGACACCGAACCCCAAGGTTAGGAGAGATAACAAAGCAATTGGCTTAATCATGAATAGGGCCTCTTTTGATTAGCATTGTTTACGTAGTAGCGTATATATTAGTACTTTTTATCATAGTCTCAACAACCATCGCCATGTATACCCAAACGCTCTTGACATGCAGGATCTAACATGTCGAGAAGTGACAAAGTGCAAGGCCCTAAGAATCGGGCGCTTATGGCTGCTAGGGACAGCTTCAGAAACGATAACAAGCGAACGCTGCGCTCACGGATAGAGCTGTCTAGGGTCGCTTCGCTGCTAGGGCGGACTCTGTCTTGCTAGGGTCTAGTAATAGAGCGCCTGCGGCTACTGGGACGACCTGCGGTCTTCGAGGACGCTACGCTTCTAGATCCTAGGACTAAAACCTAGATCCTAAAACCTAGATCCTAAAACCTTGCACCTAGAAGGATCGAAGCTTCGCCCTCTGGCGAACTTGCGAGTTCCTAGCATCTAGTCGCGCAGCGTCCTAAATGTAAGCTTACCAATCTTTAATTAGCTCCTTCACCATAGCAGCGGTATTTTCTGGCTGTTCTAGTGGGAACATGTGGCCGCCTTTTGGCATCATCATTATGTCGATGTCGTTTAATTTGGCAAAGCGGATAAAATGTTTAATGGGGAAAATGTTAGTATTTTGACCATAAATCAGTTTAGCGGGCACCTTAAGCTTGTTTTTATATTGAGCTAAATTGGTAGGTAAGTGCCTAAAAATATCGGCTTCAACCGTAGGAGAGAAGGTTAACTCGACACGTTGGTTGCGATGAATAAACCCAGAGTGAGCATAATCTTGCAAGCAGCGCGGATCGAAATTTTTGAACAAAGTCTTCTGTGAAAAATAATCAACCAAGTTGGTTTTTTCTGGCCATTGTTGCTGGCGAGTTTTGGCTTTACCCGCGGGTGATAGTTTATCTATGTAGGGTGTGCGTTTAATAAAACTGAGTAAATGTGAGAACGCACCTGTGACCACTGGCGGGTCTAGCATCACTAAGCCCCGAAAGAGTTCTGGATGTTGGCAAGCAGCAATAAATGAAATGACCCCCCCAAAAGAATGGCCAACACATATTACTTTATCATCTTGTTTCTTAATGAATTCTACTAACTCAGTAACTAAGTGCTGCCAGTTACTGTGTATCGGGTACATGTCATTATGACCGAACTGATCAAGTGCGATAGTGTTGTAGTTTGGATCAAATTCAGCTAAAAATGTCCGATAGCTTCCGGCGGGGAAGCCGTTGGCATGGACGAGGTTAATCAAAGGTTTTGTCATAATGTCTCTAAATGGTTTTAGGGCTACTTGTTAACAGAAGTTGATTCAAATAAATTCAATCAAATAAGCATTAATAACAAATAACCCTATAAATCCAGAATGATTAGAATATTTTTGTAGTATCTATTTGGGTTAATTCTTCAAATTCAGGTGCACGATTTTGCGCTTTAGCTTTGAATATTTCCATCATATCGTTTTGTGGCTGGAACATGCCGCTTTGCCAGACTGACATATAATTTAAGCTATCAGATACGCTATGATCGCGTGCATAGTTGATCATCTCTTTACAGCCAGTAACGGCTAATGGTGAGCGCGCAGCAATTTCTGCCGCAATGGCTAATACTGCGGTGATCATAGATTGTTGATCGTCATACACATGATTAACTAAACCCGCTTGTTTAGCTTCTGCAGCGGGCATTCTTCGGCCTGTGTAGGCTAACTCTTTGACTAACCCCATAGAAATTAATTTTGGTAAACGCTGTAACGTACCCACGTCTGCAGTCATGCCGAGTTTGGTTTCTTCAATACTAAAAAAAGCATCGCTAGTGCAATATCGACAATCGGCAGCGCTGACCATATCCACCGCGCCACCAATACAGCCACCTTGAATCGCCATTAAAACTGGCATTCGAGCGGTTTCTAGTACGGTAAAACAGTCTTGTAACTTCAATACTAAGCGACGTAGTTGGTCTTGTTTACGGCCTAACTCAATATTCGTATCAGACTTATTTTCACTGAACACGGCTAAGTCCATCCCCGAGCAAAAATGTTTACCCTTTGATGAGATAACAATGGCACGCGCAGCCGATTGATTATTAATATCGTGAATTACACTTGGAAACTCATGCCAAAAATCGACATTCATTGAATTCAATGCATCGGGTCGGTTAAAAATAATATGGGCTACTTTATTGGTAATCTCGACGGTAAATGTTTTATAGCTTTTTTGCGATGTCATGGTTATATCCTTATAAATTCAGCGTAATTTGTGTATCACGTTTTATGGCGGCATCGAGTAATGCGAGTATTGAATCGCGCTCTTTTAGCTTGGTGCCATGATGAGCTTTCATATTGAGAGTTTGCATGTGTTCAGCCACGGCTTGTGCTGTACTCATCAGTTGTTCTGGTTCAACGACCTGATCAAGAAAACCGCCAAGGACTGCTGATTCAGGGCTGAATAGTTCGGCATTAATTACTGCCCGTGTTAAGTAATGTTGCGGGATACGATTACGGGCAATCTCAATCCCAGCTTGGTGCATTGTCATGCCAATAGCGACTTCATTTAAGCCGATTTTAAAGTCACCTGCACAACCAATACGATAATCACAACTCAGTAATAAAAACGCGCCTTTTGCAATGGCATGGCCTGTACATGCGCCAATAATGGGCGTTGGGAATGCCAGCATTCTGCGGGCTAATGTTGAGCCTGCGGTAACAAGTGCAATAGCCGCTTCAGAGCTTTGCTTCATGGTTTTTAGATCAAAACCACCAGAGAATATTCCAGCTTGACCGGTTAATATCACCACAGCGCCTTGTTGCTCAGCGAGGTCTAGGGCGGTATTGATTTGCACAATGACCTCAGGTGATATCGCGTTTACCTTGCCATTATTTAAGCTAATAACATGGATGTTATTTTCAATTTCTACCTTGATTAATTGCATTTTCCACCTAAGAATTCGTTATTGTTTCGTTGTTATTATTCGCTTTTGAGCGTCTCGTTTTTACATATTTTGAGTTCAACATAGCAACTAAAATACCTGCGGTAAACAACATGGTTAAGGTGTAAATAGCCGGCGTAAAAGACATCTTATAATTAGCGAGTAGCGTTAATGCCATAAACATCGATAAGGTACTATTTTGCAGCCCTACCTCAATGGTAATCGATGTTCTTTGAGCGAAGTTTAATCCAAACCATTTACTTGAGTAATAGCCAAGTAACATGGTCGAAATATTTAATATTACTGAAACTGGCCCAGCGGCAATAAGGGCGGGAATAACAATATCTTGTTGAATATAAGTCAAAAATATTATTAATAAGGTTAGAAATAATATCCCAAATCGTGACACATGAACTTGGGTGCTTTTCGCTATTTTAGGCGCAAATCGTCTAATTAACATACCAATAGCGATAGGCACTATGGTTAACTTCATTAGGCTTATCATGGTTGGAATTATCGGTAACTGAAATTCACTGCCTTGTCCCATAAAGTGAACCAAGGAGTAATTAAGCACAATCGGTATGCTAAATACTGTGATTAAACTGGCCACAGCGGTCATGGTGACCGAAAGCGCAACATCCGCTTTTGCCAAATGAGAAAACATGTTGGACGTCGTGCCGCCAGGGCACAGTACCAACAACATCACCCCGACAGCATATTCAGGTTCTAATGGCATTATATTGGCCAATACAAACCCAATAATGGGCAATAGCAATAATTGATTGGTTAAGCCAATCGCAACGGCTTTTGGGTATTTTACAATGCGCTTAAAATCATCAACGACTAGCGATAACCCCATGCCCATCATAATTAAAAAGATGCACACCGGGATGACTTGTGTATTTACAAATGTCACTAATTCAATATTATCCATAATAACCTCATGTAGAGAAGACCGTTTATTGGGTCAATAAAGTCCATTTTTAGTCCATTGCGGATCAAGGGGCTGTTTATCTTTTGGAGGAAAATTCATCTCCAAGGGTCAGTAGAGCCTACTTGTTCAACGAGATGATTTGGCCCACTGACGCGTCAGCAGTCCCCGCCAATACATCTTGGTAAATCTCGTTAAGGTGGTCAATATCATGGGTATGGGCAATAGTGATGCTTGAACGACAAAACTCGATATAGTGGAGTAATGACACGCTCATTTGCTTCATTGTTTCGCCTGCGCCCCAATCTAGACTGCGTTTTTTCAATTGTGTCGGGGCAAAAAAGAACGTCGGGGTTGCACCGGGTAAGTGGTTGATACTCATGGTGTCATTAACATCAATATCGCCATGTTGCGTCGCGCCAATTCGGCAGGAGTAACACAGTTGCTTGGCAAAATGATGATGAATACTTGATAAGGTTGTTTTACCTCCAGCCATATCAACCAAAATCGAACTAACATTGGGGTCTAGGGTGGTTATTTCCTCGTAACTAATCACCTTGGTATAACAGCCTAAGGACTCGACGAAGTGTCGGTTAGCGGTTGACGTTATACCAATGGCAGGACGCTCACCTCGTTGCTTAATCGTAAAGGCGAGGGCGATACTGGTTTTACTTGAGGCGCTGGTGATCAGGTATTGCTGAGCCCCAAAGTATTGATTATCAAACATGAAGTCGTCAACCAGCCAAGAGGTAGTAAATAACCCTCGCAACAAGATGTCATAGTCTTCATTTTTTTGTTGGTAAAAGGGATTTTCACTAACGCGATCAAATCTGCAATAAACAGGTGATAAACCTTCACGGCAAGGACTGACATCTGAAAATCCCGCTTTAGAGATGTTACCGGCCGTTATTTTTAGGTGGGTAGCCATAGGCATAAAGCCCCACACTCTTTCTCCTACTTTTATATGCTCGTTATTTGACGATACTACATCTGCATATCCCATAACCGGGAGTCGTCCCCATTGATGTGGATCATTGTCAGAAGGGAAGAATAGCCAATAGCCAAGTGACTCTCCGGTAATGCCATAGCTGATATTATTTGCCGTTAGGGCAAACTTATCGACGCGAAGTAATACTTCATTTTCTGCCAGTGGCTGCTCTATGTTGAGTGCCACAAACCGAGTTTTGTGTAAATTATTTTTAGCGACTTCAAATACAAGTGCTTGGTTGAGCGGAGCCTGAGATGTCGTCATAAAGAACCTTTTTAGTTATTGTTTTTGATTGATTACTGATTAATGTTTCTTTATTGGATACTGAACATTGGTTATTGGTTATTGGTTATTGGTTACTGAGCAGTGGTTGATTAATAAATGCGTCGATGGCGCTATTCACTTCATCGGGTCGTTCATGTTGTAGCCAGTGGCTAGTGTTTGGGAAACGGATCAGGCTGCAATTGGGCACGTAATGGGTAATGTTATCGAGGTTCTCATTGACGAACGCTAGGTCTTGTTCTCCCCATAACACCAGTGTGGGGTGATTAATTCGAATGTTGGGTATTTTTATGTCGGAGGTATTCTTTACCTGATTCGATTTGACTAAGTATTTATCATCGAACGCTTGTGGGCTGCCATTGTCTGAATGACTAGACGCTAATTGCGGCATGGCACGATAGTATTGCAACATGCCATTTATGGCACCTTGTTGACGCCACACTTGACGATATTGTGCTCGTCGTTCATCGGTAAATACATCGGCTTTTGAACTGACCATGATCTTCTCAATCAGGTAGCGATAGTCATTGTTTGATAACAGTGATTCTCCAGAAACACTAATTAACTGATGAATATAAGCACTTTTTTGACGTTGAATAGGGTTATTAATCATCTCCCGAGTAAAGGTACTTGGATGCGCCGCATTGAGAATAATCAGTTTGCTGATTAACTGCGGATGAAAAGCCGCTAATGGCCAAGCGATAGCGCCGCCCCAATCATGGGCAACGAGGATGACGGATTGGCAAGGGCTAATAGCAGCAATAAATTTAGCCATAAACGCAATCAAATTGGGCACAGCATAAAAGCTAATCTCAGTCGGTTTATCACTTAAGTTATATCCGGGTAAGTCAGGCGCAACAACACGATAATGGGTTGAGAAATAGTCTAATTGCTTATGCCATGCGCCCCAATACTCAGGGAAACCATGTAGAAAAACGATGGTCGATAGTGATTTTTCATCTGATTTATAAGCAGATTCAACATAATGAATTTTGACGTCATCCACTAAGGTATATTTATGCGCTAGTGCCATATTCAATCTTATTATTTTATGTTTCTAGTGATCGATTAATCAAAAAATGCTACGGCATTATCTATCGGTTCACGATCGGTTTTGGTGCTATTTACTGCCTCGTTTTCATCGGCATAACCAAACGACATACCAAATAAAATTCCGCGACCATCTGGCAGGTTTAATATTTGTCTTACTGGATCGGGGAATTGCCCAAGTGCGCCTTGCATGCAATTTGAAAGTCCATGTTCTGCCATGAGTAGTGACAGTGTTTGGGCATAAATGCCTAAATCGACTGCGCCCATAATGTCTAGGTATTTATCCATAGTGAAAAATACCGCATGTGGCGCATCAAAAAATTGCCAGTTACGTATCATCGCCATTTGTCGGGCTTTTTTGTCTTCTCGTGCCACGCCTATTGCGCTGTATAACGCATTAGCTGAGCCAAATTGGCGCTCACGATGAACGCCTTGATATTGAGGTAACCAATTGAAATCTGGATTTGGTGATGCGCCACTCATGAGGGTTTCCATGAACTGTAGTTTCAATTTATCTTTGGTTGCCCCAGACACCACACAAGTTTGCCAAGGTTGTACATTGCAATTTGAAGGGGAGAGTTGTGCACTGGAGAAAATGTGCTTTAAGGTTTCGTTTGGTACGGGTTTATCAAGAAATGCTCGCACTGAAGCACGGTTTTGTAATATTGATTCTATAGTCATATTGAAAACTCTTATTATGTGAATTCGGCTCTGAGATTAAATTTATATCTTCAATCGCAATATAAATCAGTTATTGGTTGTAAACGCTGCTGAAAATAAAGTTTATAGCGACAACCTTTAGCGACAGTCTGTAGTGAAAATAAGGGTTAGTTACCGTCACTACAAACTCTTTAGTTAGTTAAAACTGGTACGAAATGTTTGCACCAAATGTACGCGGTTGGTTCGGATAACCATTGAAACTACCTGCTTGGATCGGTGGTGGGAAAGCCGACAGTAGGTACTCATCATTGGTTAAGTTACGTACCCAAAGTTGTAGATTGACGCCATTATCAAATGCTAATCCTGCACTCGCATTGAAGCTATTCACTTCACGCGTTAATGACTCTGGGGTGTTTTCGGCTAATTTGACATGACTTTCGTAAATATAATCGGTACGAACATAGCCATCTGCGCCGTTAAATACTTCAAAGTTATAAACAATACCGGCGGTGATGCTGACTTCATGAATACCGGCCGGTTTCTCGCCCGATAAATCGACAGGACCATCAAGGCCAGATGCCCCTTCAAATGAATCATAAACAGGATCAAGGAAGGTACCGGCTAAGGTAAACGACCAATCTTGAGTTAAATTGTAGATAGAGTCGAACTCAAGACCTTGGGTACTTTGTTGACCGGCATTGGCCAGTACATAACCGGTGCCAATGAAGATAGATGATTGAAACCCTTCAATAGTTTGATCAAACAAGGTGGCGCTAAATGATCCATTTTCAAATTGGGTTTTAATACCAATTTCATACACCATCGCTTCTTCGGGTGATGCATAGCGTCCACCATAAACCTGATTTGGCAATGCTAAGCCCGCACTTTCTAATGCCTCTTTATCCGAGGCAAAAGGGCTTGAATAACGCGATAAATTCCAAGATGTTGCTTTAAACCCCGTTGCTGCTGTGGCAAATACATTGATATTGTCATTAATTTCGTAGGCTAAGCGCAGTGACCAGGTTGTTTTGCTATCATCTGATTCATGGTTCTCTACCGCATTAGGCAACCCCAGCATTGGCGGTAAAAACTGCAAGCTCTTGATAACAGGTACTGCGGGGGCAAGCTGTGGAATGCTACCAATAGGCACGCCAAATAATGTGGGTACCGTATCTAAATCAAGGGCAGAAAGCACATCGGTATGGTTTTGTGAAATGGTGACGTCTTTCTTATCGTTAGTATAACTGACACCAAAAATCGCAGTGAAGTCGTCAGTAATATGATAATCAAAGCTAGCAAAAAGCGAGTAAGCATCATTTTGTTGATCAAATTCTGAGCTTACTGCTGAATCATTGGAGAAAAAGGTACCGGGTTCAAGACCATAAACACCTTCTACACCTCCTAATAACCCGGGGGCGCCGCCCGCGGCCATAAGGACATCGAAGTAATTTCTAATATCATTTCCATAATATAAAGTATCACCCGTGATGACTTCTTCATTGAAAACATAGGCGCCAAACATCCATTCTAAATCACGCTCACCGGTAGACGTTAAGCGAAACTCTTGGGTTATGGTTTTAATATCTGTATAACCACCTTCATTTAAAATATCTAAAGAGGTGTAATCTACGTCATTGATAAAATCAGAATCATTTTTACGCAGCGCACTGATAGAAGTGAATGAGTATCCATCAAAATCAATGTCTATTTGCAAGGATACGCCGCCATCTTTAACATTATTATCTGGATCAGAGTTGAGTGCCGATTGATAAGAAAATGAATCATTTTCATCAATAACAATCCCACCTAAGGCACGAACCGCGGCAGTTGTAGGCCCGTTTATGGCGTCTTCTACAGAACAACACGCTTCTTGAATTTTGCTATAGTCGGCAATAAAGCGAAATTTAATGTCTTCTGTTGGTTGATACAGTGCTTGGCCTCGAACATTCCAACGGTCACGATCATTGACGTCATTTAATCCAACCACACTTTCGGTATAGCCATCTCGGGTGTTAACTCCGCCAGAAAAACTGAACGCTAAATTATCGGTTATGCCATTGGTGTAATAACCTTTTATCTCTTGTTGATTATAATTTCCAACACCGACTTCAATCTTACCTTCTTGCTCATATGAAGGCTCTCTGGTCGTGACACTGATAACCCCTGCGGAAGCATTTTTACCGAACAAGGTACTTTGTGGACCACTTAATACTTCAATTTGTTGCAGTCTTGGTAAATCACCTATCTGAGATGCCGCGCGGGAGCGATAAACTCCGTCGATAAATACGCCAACGGAAGGTTCAATACCGGTATTGTTGGTGCCATTACCAAAACCACGGATAGCAAAGTTAGTGTTAGTAGAACGTTGTAGCGGTGTCACACGTAAAGTAGGTACAAGAGTTTGTAAATCAGTGATATCCATTACTTTGGCTTGTTCTATCGCTTTACTACTCACCACAGTAATGGCCACAGGAGATTCCTGTAATCCTTTTGCGCGTTTAGACGCGGTTACAACGATTCTTTCAATACTGCCATCATATGTTTCGTTAGTTGATTTTTCTTCTTCAGCGTAAGCAGTTGAACCCAGCACGCCCATAACGGCAAATGCGAGTAAAGAATGTTTAAATATTTTTGAGTTATTATTATTCATTTATTTCCCCAGATAAATACTAATTGTTATCAAATAATCTAGCCAATACATTGATTTACATTAAATATGTATGATGCTTAAGCATTGTTATTGTTAACCTGTAAATTGACAGTTTTGTAAAATCAGCGTGATTCAATAACAGCAAGGGGGATCATCAGTATTTAATTTTCAATCTTGAAAATCTTTCCTGAAAATAAAAACGACCACTTATAGTGAACAATTAACCGCCAAATCATGCTAGGGGGTGTTTTAAAATTAAACCAATCAATTGTTTTAATAAGCAACTATTCATATAAAGAATAATGCAGTGATAATTACTGTTTTAGCGTCATAACCACATTCCCTTATTTATCTTTTTCGCATTAGGCTTGGCTAATGTAAAAGGTAAGCATCGACATCGGGTTAATAATGCTTTATAAATAACCATTCAAACGAGTGTATGATTCAAACGAATGTATACATATAATTATTATGCATTTGGATAATACTTTCAGTTCACATAACATTGTAGCTAGTAAATATTGTGTGTTTGAACAAATACAACAAATAGACTGTTAACCTTTTTTACTCTTAGAAATTTTTTTGGAGAGCCACAATGCCTGATTACAAAGCCCCTATTCGTGATGTTAAATTTGTTATGCAAGAGCTACTAGAATGTGAGACCCACTATCAACATTTGGGTTACCAAGATGCCAGCCTTGATATGGTTGATGCGATAATCGCTGAAGCTGCAAAATTGACAGAACAGGTCGTTGCTCCTTTAAATCAAATCGGCGATCAACAAGGGTGTACGTGGAATGATGGTGTAGTGACGACACCCGACGGATTTAAAGAAGCGTACGCTAAGTATGTTGAAGGTGGCTGGCCGACGTTATCTCAGTCTGAAGAATTTGGTGGTCAAGGCTTACCTCATTCATTAAATATTAGTATTGCTGAGCTATTTTCCAGTGCCAACCATAGTTTTGCCATGTATCCAGGATTAAGTCATGGCGCATTAGCGACAATTGAAGCTCACGGCACAGAATCGCAAAAACAACAATTTATGCCAAAGCTTGTTGAAGGCAAATGGACTGGAACAATGTGCTTAACTGAACCACATTGTGGTACAGATTTAGGCATGTTACGCACAAAAGCAGAACCCAATGACGATGGCAGCTATTCGTTAACGGGGACTAAAATCTTTATTTCAGCCGGTGAGCATGATCTGTCTGATAATATCGTTCATATCGTAATTGCCCGTGTACCAGGTGCGCCTGAAGGCAATAAAGGCATATCGTTATTTATCGTACCTAAATTCAATGTCAATGATGACGGCACTATTTTAGATAGAAATGGGGTAAGTTGTGGTTCAATTGAACACAAAATGGGTATCAATGGTAATGCCACCTGTGTGATTAATTTTGATGGCGCTAAAGGACATTTGATTGGTGAACCCAATCGTGGCCTTAAATGCATGTTCACCTTTATGAATGCCGCTCGGATCGGTGTTGCCAGTGAAGGCGTTGCCGCTGCTGAAGCATCATTTCAAGGTGCATTAGCTTACGCAAAAGACCGCCTACAGATGCGTTCTATCAGTGGCGTTAAAAACCCTAATGGTCCTGCTGATCCGATTATTGTTCACCCAGATGTGCGCAGAATGTTATTAACTCAGAAGTCTATCGCTGAAGGTGGACGTGCGTTAATTTCATATTTGGCCCAGCTGGTTGATATCGGTCATGCTGAAAAAGATGAAGCAGTAAAAGCCGATGCCGAAACAAAGCTCGCGTTATTAACACCGATTGCAAAAGCTTTTCTTTCAGAATTAGGCTTTGAGTGTACCAGCCACGGAGTGCAGATCCTTGGTGGCCATGGCTTTATCAAAGAGTGGGGCATGGAACAGTTAATGCGCGATACCAAAATTAGCTGTTTATATGAAGGCACAACCGGTATTCAAGCATTAGATTTACTGGCGCGTAAAATTATTGGTACCCAGGGCGAAGTGTTAAAGCCATTCTCTAAAGATGTCACTGTATTCTGCCAACAAAATATGGATAACCCTGCGATGGCAGAGTTTATTCAACCTATTATGGCTTATGCAAAAGAGTGGCATGAACTTACCGTCACCATTGGTGCTAAAGCGATGAAGAACCCTGATGAAATCGGTGGCGCTTCAGTTGATTATTTAATGTATGCGGGCTACGTTACGTTAGCGTTTTTCTGGGCCAAAATGGCAAAGGTTGCTCAAGATAAGCTTGCCGCCGGCACAACAGAAACGGCGTTTTATGAAGCGAAAATAAAAACTGCCCAGTTTTATATCCAACGTATGTTACCAAGAGCAAAAGGCCACGCAGCCTGTATTCAAAACGGTGTCGATTCAATGATGGCATTAAGCAGCGAAGATTTTGCTTTTTAAATTAGTGCTAGATTTTAGGATTGAGTCTACATTAGCTTAGCCGTTGATGGCTTGCAAAAGTGACTAAGTCTTTTAAGTCGATGGCCTATAATCAGAGTCTAAAAGCCGTAACCTTATGCGTTGCGGCTTTTTTATTTGTAACGAGACAATAATACGATACACATTGATGTGACAATTGGCGCTGCAAGCTGCTGTTTAATATAAATTTATATCCTAACGCTTGGTTAGCAAACTGCTTAATTTAGGGCGTGTCGCTTGGCCGTAAAATTCGGGTATACTGATTACTTCATCGTCATTTTATAGCCATTCTATAAAAATAAAAAAAGGATTAAGCCGATGCCAGGCAAAATATTCACGTCAGTGATTCCACTACTTGTTTTACTTCCGTTCACTTCATCAGCAAGTTCGTGGGTTGATATCAGTAATCAATACACTAATAAACAAATAAAAATTGTCAGTCAGTTTCAACCTGAATTAGCGAGCTCAATTGGAATAACTGCAGTCGATAGTCAATGCAGCAATATTACCAAGGCACAAAACGATAAGTTTATTCTTACCCTTGAAAGCAGCAAAAAAAGCTTGCAACAGGCACTTGAAACTGAAAAATTATTGCCAGTTCGTCAAGACCTTAACATTATTATCGGCAATATCGATCAGACCATAGCGACGGGTAAGTTAGACGACAAATACATGTTACCTTGGGTTGATGTCCCCTTGATTATATTTCGTGGCGTATCGGCATTATTAGATGAGCAAATGCCTGATGCCCGTAAACAGGCCGCCATGTCGCGCCTTGCTTGTTATGTCGGTAAAACCGGACAACCGGCACTCACAGAACAAGCCAAAACGTTATTTGAAACAGCCTTAACCAATAAAAGCTTAATGGGCCCCACTAAAGTGGAGGTTAACCAAGCGCTCGCAAGATTCGATACCTTAATAACAGGTTTACAGCAGTTATTTGATAAAAATAACTTCACCACAGCCAATGACAATATGGTGCTGTTAACACAACAAATTGAAGATTATCGTCAATGGGCTGAACAAACCGTTATTCCACATTCACGGGACGACTTTCGATTACCCGCTGAAATTTATGCTTTAAAACTCAAAACCGTGGGCATAGACATCGAACCGCAGTTATTAATTGAGCAAGCAAAAACAAGTTACATGATAACCAAAGCCAATATGCAGGCTCTTGCACCTTTGGTGGCTAAAAAGTTCGATTTGCCATCAGATGATTATCGCGATGTTATTAAAGCACTTAAAAACCAGTCTTTGGCCAACGATAAAATTGAAGATTATTATCGTGACATTAATCAAAAACTTGAGCAGATAATCACTGAACATCATGTGGTTGATTTACCTAAACGCGATATGCTTATGCGACTTGCCACCGAAGCAGAAGCCGCGGGTAGTCCAGCTCCTCATATGGTTCCACCACCATTCATTGGCAATACCGGTGAACAGGGCCAATTTATTCTTACCACGGGTAACCCTGCATTAAGCGGTGATGCGGCTTATGATGATTTTAATTTTAACGCGGTTGCTTATACATTAAGTGCCCATGAAGGCCGACCTGGTCATGAATTACAATTCTCGGTCATGTTAGAACAAGGCGTTTCACTAGCAAGAGTCTATTATGCATTTAACAGCGTTAATGTAGAGGGGTGGGCTCTTTATGCTGAAGCAGAAATGTTGCCGTATCTTCCCATTGAAGCACAGCTGATTGCACTTCAGCACCGATTACTACGTAACGCTCGCGCTATGTTAGATCCAATGCTGAACTTAGGCCTGACGACAAAAGAGCACGCCTATACACTATTGCGTAATGACGTTGTTTTTTCAGAAGCGGCGGTGAAACAAGAAGTTGATCGATACACCATGAGAATGCCTGGTCAGGCGGGTAGCTATTTTTATGGTTTATCAAGACTACTAGAGATTAGGGCCGGAGTAGAAATTGCCTTAGGAGATAAATTTGATCGTTTAGCGTTTAATAATTTCGTATTAAAACAAGGTTTGATCCCACCACAATTAATGGCAGAAGCCGTTAACAAACACTTTTTGGCGCAGTAAAAATTAACACTACAGCCTAACGGATCCCATTTAAATCTTCACAGGTTTGAATGGGATTGTTAATTTACCCTAGCATTCAGATAATATTCACGTTGTCCTGTCCTGTCCTGTCCTGTATGTCATTGGGGCCTAGGAATAGCCTTTGACCCAGACATATATTTATCTAATCTGTCGAGAAAACCCCGTGATCCGAGCGTAGCGAAAGTCGCGGGGATGAATCGATAAACTAAGCTTGCTCTTGAATATATTTTCGAATTGTATCAGCGAAGGCATTGCCGACTGAGCAAGCAAAATATCCATCAGACCAAAAAGTATTCTCCAACCAAAATTGCTTTTTAAGGTTCGGATATCTACTCCAAATTAATCTGTTGGTTTGCTGCTTAATTCTTCTAACATGCTGCCCAACAGCATATCTTGGCGAAATCCTCAAAAGAATGTGTATGTGATCCCTATCTATTTCGATCTCTTCAACTGAAAAGTCAGACTTCTGCGAAATATCTAGAACAGCTCTCTTCATAAACTCGCCAACTTCACCATGTAGTAGTTGCTTTCAATATTTAACAACCAGTATTAAGTGCAGCACAATGAGATACTTACAGTGTGAATTAGTTTGGTATTCCACTTGACAATCTCAAGCTATACAGTAGTCTATACAGTATATGAAAAAAACGCTCAGATATAACTTTCGGCTCAAACCGACAGCAGAACAGGAAGCCAAACTAATTGAGTTTGGCTCATATGCTCGTGGGTTGTGGAACTTGTTGTTGTCAGAAAATCTGCGTCGTTATAGGTACGACAAAACGTTTTTGTTCTATCCAGAAATGTCAAAATTAATTAAAGAGTTAAAGGTATTCGAAGAGTTCTCTTGGTTAAAATCCTTTGATTCTGCGGCTGCACAGCAAGTGGCAAGGGATCTGGATACGGCTTTGAAAAACTCTTTTTCTAAGAGTCGGTTGCAAAAATTCCCGACGTTTAAAGTCAGCTTCAAACAGAAAAAACTGCACAATGACAGTTTTAGGTGTGTAAATAACTCGAACTGTATCCGCATCGAAAATGGTGCGGTCAGCATTCCGAAAATTGGCAACGTACCGATTGTTTTACACCGTAAATTAGTCAGTGAAATCAAGACTGTTACTGTCCAACTATCACATGGTAAATGGAATGTATCGCTCACCCAAGAGGTTGAATGCAAGACCGCGAAGCGGGTCTTGCATTCAATTGTAGGCTACGACATTAACAGTCAGCATACGGTTGTAGGTTCGAACGGTTGGTACGTTAAAAACCCAAAATCTCTTAAACGTTCATCAACAAAGCTAAAGCAAATTCAAGTCCAGTTGAGCCGAAGGGAAAAGGGCTCTAGTCGCTGGCATAAAACCAAATCCCGCTTAAATACACTTCACGGAAAAATCTCACGCCAACGCCTAGCGTTCGCTCACGAAGTATCATGTTCGATAGCCA